>NZ_JBTOLC010000109.1:0-2982 GCF_054551825.1 Streptomyces sp. L500 | reverse complement strand
GGCAAGAGCCTCATCTCTGGGCAGCGGCAGCCAGGCCTGACATTTGAGCACCTGGCTCTGCCGGAGATCTTGAAGTCTCCCGGTGTTGCAACATGATCAGACTGCAATGCTCAGAGCTGTTTCGAAGGCCCCTGCAGTTGTCGAGGTGCCCGTTGCCCTTCTGTCCCCGCCTGTGAGCGAGTCCCGGCTCTGACTGCGCAGGTCGCGCGGGCGAGCAGGCATTGGCGGTGCCCGGCACTGGATGGCCGGGGAGCGTCTTGGGTACCACATGGCACAGGTAGGCGGAACCGTCCTGTGGCGTCCACGTGGTCCGGATCGCTGCCGTTCACGCAGCTGGGGTCTTCATGGTCCAGGTGCGTCGGCGGTGTTGGTGACAGCGACGTGACACGTGATGGTCACTGAGGTCCCCGTCGGGCAGGTGCCGGCAGGGGGTTTCAGTGCACCGGCTCGCAGCTGATCGGGGGATGGGGGAGGCGGACGTCGGGCGCCGCAGGCGTGGTCTGTGGTTCGGCCGCGGTGTTCTCGCCGGCCAGCATGTCGGCGAAGACCCGTTCGGTGCACGCGCTGAGGCGGGCGTTCGTCCACGGCGAGGGCATCACGATCAGCGGCCGGGGCTCGCCACCGGTGTGCTTCCACAACGCGCCGTCCAGCCGGACGCCGTCGGTACCGGGCACCCTCACCAGGCGGAACAGCGGACGGGCAGCCGAGGCCTCCTTGGCGTGCAGGGGCGTCAGGCCCTTTGTATCGCCCGTCTCGAGCGCGGCGACGAACTGTGTCAGTAACGCCCCGTCCAACTCCGGGTGGAGTCCGTCTGGTTGATCCTCCTGAGGTGGCGCATCCGCCGAGTTCATCCCCGCCCCCATCTGGCGATCGCTGCCCCCGCCGGCGGCCGGATCCGCTTTCGGCGGCCCTCAGTATGGAACGAGGCCCTGGCCGTCATCAGAGGCGGCGGACCGAATCAGGTCATGCGTGCGCAACTTGCCTTGCAACCAAGGTGGATGGCGGGACGGTTGCGCTGTCCAACGCCCCGGCCCGCCGGGGCGCAAGGCCCTCGGCGCATGCCCGGTACGGGATGCCGCGTCCGGCGCGCGCCGTCGACCGCTGATCGCGGCTGTCATGACGCAATACCTATCGCGAACACTTGTCTGTCATTGCCTTCACGTTCCGGGGCGGATTCGATGAGAGAAACCCATTGCCATATGCCTATGGGGCCGGTGGGTGAGGGCAGTTCATATGGCGATATCCCTCTGGTGGGAGCGTCAGGGGGCAAGCGGGAGGGGAAGATCATAACGATTCCTTCGACTCCGGGCATGTCCTGGGGCCCGGTGGCCTCGCTCGGCGGGCAGCTGACCGGCAACCCGGCGGTGGCACCCTCGTCGGACGGCCGGCTGGAAGTGTTCGTCAGGGGCCGTGCCGACAACGCGCTGTCGACCAGCCATCAGTTGCCTTTGGGCGGCTGGTCCGACTGGGAGAACCTGGGCGGTCACATCCTGTCCGGCGATCCCTCCGTCCTGCGGACGGCCGCGCGGCGCATCGGAGTGTTCTTCCGGAACGGCGAAGGCAACCTCGAACACCCCTGGCAGACGGTCATCAACGGCACCTACGGCGCCGGGAGGACGCTGGTCGCCCATATCGGGGGCGACCCGGTCCCCGGGCTGAACGCCGACGGGCGCCCGGAGGCGTTCTTCCGGGGCACCGACGGCACCCTGTGGCATGTGTGGGAGACCACCAAGTCCGGCTACGGCGGCTGGACCGACCCGGGCAGCCTGGGCGGCTCCCTCTCCGGTGACCCGGCCGTGGCGACAGACGCCCGCGGCAGGTTCCAGATCTTCTTCCGGGGCACCGACGGCCATCTGTGGGTCACCCGGCAGCGGGATGCCAACGGCGGCGGCTGGGACAGCCCGGTGAGCATCGCGCAGAACATCGGCGGCGACCCGGTCGTCGCCACCAACGCCGACGGACGTCTGGAGGTGTTCTTCCGAGGTACCGACAACGCCCTGTGGCACCTGCCGCAGACCGACGACTACAACGGGTGGGCGAAGCTGACCGACCTGGGCGGCACCCTCACCGGCAACCCGGCCGTCGCCCGGGCCGCCGACGCCCGGCTGGCCGCCTTCCACTGGGGCGGCGGCCACCTGTGGGTCAACGAGCAGACCATCGTCAACGGCGACGACTGGAGCGCCCACGAGCGGATCGCGCGGGACATCGGCGGCGAACCTGTCGTCGCCGCCAACGCCGATGGACGCCTGGAAGTGTTCTTCCACGGTACGGACCACGCCGTCTGGCACATCGCCCAGAGGTTCAGCTGGCAGACGGGGGGATACGCGGTCTCCCCCTGATCCCGGGCTGTCCCACGCCGAGGAAGCGGCGAGCCCACCGTGGTGGGTGGCATGGCCGCCGCCGTCGTGGGGGATGTCGGTGCACGGCAGGCCCTGCCGTGCACCGACCGTGTGAGGGCGGCCGGTGAGTGGATTCACGTCGAGGCGTTGGCAGAGGTCGGCTGCCTGTCCGGTGCGTTGACTCGCCAACGCGCCACACGAGGATTGCTCGAAAGTGACCTTGCTGCCCCGACGCTCTTGTGACTTTCTGGAATGCGCCAACAACTGCCTGTAGTGGACGGCGAAGGGGATGACGATGAGTACTGCCGAGTCGGCAGCCACAGGTGACGAGCGCTTCGTTCCTCCGATCAGCACGGTCGCGGGGACCGGGGTCGCGGGGTTCGGCGGGGACAACGGTCCCGGTGTTTCAGCTCAGTTGAACCGTCCGTACGGGATCGCGGTGGACAGCACCGGCACCCTCTACTTCTCCGACTTCAGCAACCACCGGGTCCGGAAGATCACGACCGACGGAAAGGTCAGCACGGTCGCGGGGACCGGGGTCGCGGGCTTCAGCGGGGACAATGGCCCTGCCGTCTCGGCCCAGTTGAACTACCCGCGTGAGGTGGCGGTGGACAGTGCGGGTACCGTCTACATCGCCGACCAA
>NZ_JBTOLC010000108.1:0-3028 GCF_054551825.1 Streptomyces sp. L500 | reverse complement strand
CACGAGGATGCCGGCACCTTCGCCCCAGCCGACGCCGTCGGCGCCGTCCGCGAAGGCCTTGCACCGGCCGTCGGCGGAGAGCCCGCCCTGGCGGGAGAACTCGACGAAGGTCAGCGGCGTCGACATGACCGTCACACCACCGGCCAGCGCCAGCGAGCACTCACCCGACCGCAGCGCCTGCGCCGCCAGGTGCAGAGCGACGAGCGACGACGAGCAGGCCGTGTCGACCGTCACCGCCGGGCCCTCGAAACCGAAGGTGTACGACACCCGGCCCGAGGCGACACTGCCCGCGCTGCCACTGCCCTGGTAGCCCTCGAACTCACGCCCTGAGAGGAGCTGGGCGTAGTCGTGGTACATGACGCCCGCGAAGACGCCCGTCCGGCTGCCGCGCAGGGTGGCCGGGTCCATGCCGGCCCGCTCCAGGGCCTCCCACGTCGTCTCCAGCAACAGGCGCTGCTGGGCGTCGGTGGTCAGGGCCTCGCGGGGGCTCATGCCGAAGAACTCGGGGTCGAACTCGGCCGCGTCGTGGAGGAATCCACCGGACCGGGTGGCGATGGCGCTCTCACGGTCCGGGTCGTCCAGGTCCCAGCCGCGGTCCGTCGGGAAGCCGGAGACCGCGTCCACACCGTCCGAGACCAGCCGCCACAGGTCCTCGGGCGACGAGACCCCGCCCGGGAACCGGCAGCTCATGCCCACGATCACCACCGGATCGTCGACGAGCGACGGCAGTGAGCCGACGGCCTGGAGCGAAGCCTCCGGCTCCGCGCCGAAGAGCTCGTCGTACAGATGGCCGACCAGGGCCCGGGCGGTGGGGTAGTCGAACACCGCCGTCGCGGGCAGCCGCAGGCCCGTCGCCTTGCCGAGCCGGTTGCGGAGCTCGATGGCGGTCAGCGAGTCGAAGCCGAGGTCCTGGAAGGCCCTCGACGGGTCCACCGTGTCCGACCCCGCGTGGCCCAGCACGACGGCGATCTGCGTGCGGACGAGGTCCAGCAGCGCGTCGCGCCGTTCGGCCTCGGGGACCGCCGCCAGCCGCCGGACCAGCCCGGAGGCGGCAGCCGCGCCCGCGCCGGCCGTCCGCCGGACGCGGGTGCGGACGAGGCCGCGCAGCAGCGCGGGCACCTCGCCCCGCGCCCGCAGGGCCGCGAGGTCCAGACGGACGGGCAGCAGCGCCGGCCGCGACGCGGCCACCGGCAGGGCGGCGTCGAACAGCGCGAGGCCCTGCTCCACGGACAGCACCGGCATACCGGAACGCGCGATCCGCTGCACGTCGGCCTCGCTCAGCGTGCCGGTCATGCCGCTGTCCTGCGCCCACGGGCCCCAGGCGAGGGACAGACCCGGCAGCCCCTCGGCCCGGCGACGCACGACGAGCGCGTCGAGGAAGGCATTGCCCGCCGCGTAGTTCGCCTGACCCGCGCTGCCGAAAGTGCCGGCGACGGAGGAGAACACGACGAACGCGTCGAGATCGAGGCCCTTGGTCGCCTCGTGGAGGTTCCAGACAGCGTCGACCTTCGGCCGCAGGACCGCGGAAACACGATCCGGGGTGAGGGAAGCGACGATTCCGTCGTCCAGCACACCAGCGGTGTGCACAACGGCCGTGATGCGACCGTGCCGGGAGACGAGGTCGTCCACCGCCGCGCGATCCGCGACGTCACACGCTTCGACGGTCACGTCGACACCCTCGGCGACCAGCTCGGCCACCAGCGCCTCGGCACCCTCGGCGCCCAGGCCACTACGGCTCACCAGCAGAAGGCTGCGCACGCCGTAGGCACTCACCAAGTGCCGGGCGACGATGCGGCCGAGGCCACCCGTCCCACCCGTGACCAGAACCGTACCGTCAGGGCTCCACGAAACCTCCGCCGACGCCTGCTGCTCCACCCGCGCCAGCCGGGCGGCCAGCACCTCGCCGCCACGGACCAGCACCTGCGGCTCGTCCACAGCCAGCGCCCGGGACAGAACCGAGGCATCGACATCGGCATCACCATCGACATCCACCAAGCCGAACCGGCCCGGGCTCTCCAGCTGCGCCGACCGGACCAGACCCCACACGGCGGCACCCGCCAGGTCGTCGCCCGCGACGGCCCCATGGGTGGTGAACACCAGCCGCGAGGAAGCGAATCGCTCCTCGCCCAGCCACGACTGGACGAGTTCGAGGGCGCGCGCGGTGGCGGCGTGGACCGAGCCCACCACGTCGTCCGCATCGATCACCGGTACCGAGGTCACGACGACGGCCGGTACGGCATCGTCCTCGCTCAGCGACGCGAGGTCCGCGTACGCCACGGCTTCGGCGTCCGCGCCCTGGACCGGGGTCCAGTCGAGGGCGAAGAGCGAGTCGCGGTCGGCGGTGCGGAGCTGGTCGGCCGCGATCGGCCGGACCACCAGCGACTCCACGGACGCGACAGGCGCGCCCGCCGTGTCCGCCACGGCGATGGACAGCCCGCCGTCGGCGACGGTGCGGATCCGGGCCCGTACGGCGGAGGCACCCGTGGCGTGCAGCGAGACACCCGTCCACGAGAACGGGACGCCGCGGCGGTCGTCGGAGCCGGTGACCGCGGAGGCGTGCAGGACGGCGTCGAAGAGCGCCGGGTGGAGTCCGTACGCGCCGCCGTCCACGTCCTCGGGCAGCGCCACCTCGGCGAACACCTCGTCGCCGAGCTTCCACGCCGCCCGCAGGCCCTGGAACACCGGGCCGTAGTCGAAGCCCGCCTCCGCGAACTCCTCATAGCTGCTCGTGACATCGACCGGCTCGGCACCCGCCGGCGGCCACGTCACGGCATCGAAAATCTGCGGTTCGGAGTCGTCGGCAGTGAGGAAACCGTCGGCGTGCAGCGTCCACGGCTCGTCGGCCTCGCGCGAGTGGACGGTCACGGCGCGGCGGCCCGCGTCGTCGGGCTCGCCGACCCGGACCTGTACCTGCACTCCGCCCTGCTCGGGCAGGACGAGCGGCGCGGCCAGCGTCAGCTCTTCCAGCCCCGCGCAGCCGACCTCGTCGCCCGCTCGCAGCGCCAGCTCCACCAGCGCCGTTCCCGGT
>NZ_JBTOLC010000107.1:0-3152 GCF_054551825.1 Streptomyces sp. L500 | reverse complement strand
TCTTACTCAAGGGCGCGCCTGCGGCGCGCCGGGCCGGGCCGGGGGCCCCGGCGGGCTGCGGCCTGGCGGCCGGTCCCGCCGGTCCCCCACCCGCCCCGCGACCGAAGACACCCCAGAGTCATCGAGACCAAGACCCGGTCACACCGCCATGCAAACACGGCGGCACTGTCGAGAAGTTGGCACGGGGGCCCGTCGCCGACTACCGCTCTCTCGTCGCGCGCCCCTCAAGAACGGGCTGGCAGCGAGGGGACAGGTGGGGGCACAGGCCCGGGAACCGCACTACAGCAGCCAAGGGAGCTGGGCGCCGTACTCCCGCCGTCACACATGCAGGCCATAAGGAGACCGCACCGCCCGGCCGTAGCTGAGAGGGAGCGGGCAGCTACCGCGATGTGGCCAGCCCGGTGGGGGCGCTCCGCTCAGCACACGCATCGTCGTGGCCAGGCGACCGGCTGACCGTAAGCAAGCAACAGTGTTGAACACATCGAATGTTGTGTCCTTGGCGAGGCTATCGACAACACTCTGCACGGCCCGCCGCAACGACTGGATATCCGCAAGCTTGGTCATCGCCCACCGCCCAGGCAGCTCAAGCCAGCAGCAAGCTGCCCGGCGACGATGCCCAACAACCGGGCCTCACCATCCCCATACAAGTCACGCACAGCGGCTGAGAGATCCTCAACTATGCCCGGGGGGGATCGGCATTCCAACCCCAGCGATGGAGCTGAAAGAACGCTGTTTTTAAGTCAGAATGAAGCGTGACGCTCGTTCTGGTGATCTTGACTGCCTTATCAACAGCGGTCGCTTTCCTCACTTACATAGAATCCCGCCCCAAGCGCCTCGCCGACAGCTCTGAGGCCAGGGAATCGAGGGCAAGGCCACCAGACAGCCCCACACGCCCCGCTACGAGTGGGCAAGTAAATCCAGGGCGATCCAGTGGGTGGCATCCACCCTCGGCGCAGGGTATGCGCCACTCGAACACCGGGAGCAGGACCACCCGAAGCAAGAAGACCGGGCTACTGCGAGCGTTCATTCTCACAACAGTCGCAGAAGCCGGAGTCTCATGGTTCTGGTGGAATAGTGGCGACCCGATTGACCAAGGGATAATTTACTTAATGATCGCTTTATGGCCAATCCTCCTAGTCGCGGTAATTCGAGAATTTCTGCGCCGGTGAATTCCCCCTGCGAGAATGCTGGTTGTGGCTGGGCTCGCTTCGCGCGTCGGCACCGTCGTCAACCGCAGCCCGGTGGACAGCATCACCGGCTCTGCGTCTCGGGCGGTACCGACCGCGACGATCAAAACATGGCAAGAGTGGCTGATGTCGGGATGTGGTCGAGGCGCCCGCCGCGCCTGATCGCCCGACTGACCCACCGTCGTGGCTGACTTTCGTGGGCACAGGCCAGAACCAGCCGACAGCAGCAGCCCGAGGCCGAGTTCAGCGGTACCGGCGTAGCTGACGAGCGAAGCGCCGCACAGCGACCTCGCGGGCAGCGTGCGGGCCGAGGTAGTGGACCAGGATGAACGTCACCCCGACCGCCAGCGTGGGCCACGGGCCGAACAGGGCGTCGCCCAGCAGCACGCCGCCCACCAGCAGCAGGAGACCTATCGTGACGGCGAGCTCCTGGCGCTCGTCGCGCTCCATCTCATACCTCCCCTGATCGCGAGAGGCACCCGACCTTAGCGGCCCCAACTGACAACGCCCGCACGGTTTTCGATCTCGGAACGCGCACCACGCCGACCTTCACCCGGCCCGCCGCAGCTCACCGGCGCTCCGGACCAGCTCCGCCACCGCCCGCACAGTCTCCGCCGGCCACAGCAGCCGCACCACCCCCGACCCATCCGCCCGCGTCTGCGCCGAACCCACCAGACCCGCCATCTCCAGACCAGCAGCGGCAAGAGCACCCTTCAGCTCCTCCGCAGCATCCCGGGCGTCGCGCCAGCCGCCGACGTAGTCCACGCCGCGCACCCAGAGCACGGCATCCGGGTCGAACTCGCAGCCCGTCACCTCGAATGCCTCTTCACCCGACGCGGACATCTCCCCACCCCTTCAGTCTTGGCTGATAACTGATCAAGAAAAGGGGCGCAGGCCAGCAACGCACGACGAGAGCCCCGGTACCATCGGCACCGGGGTCACGCGTGATCCCTGCCGGACCACCCCCTAGCCCGCCAAGGAAGAGGGGTGGTCCGGCTCTGCTGTTTTTGGCGCGGCCCGATTCCCCAGGGGAGCTGGGGAATCGGACCGCTGTATCCCTCCGACGCGGTGAGCCGTTCCGCCCGTGAGTCGGCATGGACGGACACCGCTCTTAGGCGGCCACGTCGAAGGAGTCGAGAAGACGGAGCGTCGTTCAGCCGACGTCTTCCGCCTGGTCCGGCAGGGTCCTCCTCACCACTGAGGCCCAGGCGTAGTGAATCGCCGCGAATCTGTAATCCGTGTGATCAGTGGCCTCAGCGTGGCTGGTGGCCCACCGGTCCGCGTCGTTCGCGTCCGGCTCGTACTCGGAGGAGCCCCTACACGCCCGGCACTCAGCGAGATGAAGCGGCGGGATCTGCTGTGGGTCCACCGGGTGTAGCACCCATGCGCCCGCTTGCTTGCTCATCAGCGGGTCCTCCAGCGGCGCTCAACCGTCACCTCGTGGTCGCGGCCGACACGCAACGGGTCCCCGCCCTTGAACACCACGACGACCTCGTCGCGCCCGCGTTCGCGGACCGCTTTCACTTCCCGCTGGACGCGGCCATCGTCGACCACGTCGCCTCTGCGCAGCATGTACGCGAGCAGACGCATTACAGCCACCTCCCACCCGGCACCGTGATGACGGCCCAGACGGATTTGCCCACGCCTCGCCGGGCACTGACGCCCCACCGTTCGGAGAGCTCCTCCACCAGGACCAGGCCACGGCCTCCCGCCTCGCCCGGGGTCCGCCTCTGGGGGTGGCGTCGTTCGTCGGCGTCGTCCACGGCGAGTCGCACGCCCTGCGGGCCTCGGCAGAACGAGGTCTCGATGTCCCGCCCCCGCACGTAGGCGTGGGTGATCGCGTTCGTGACCAGCTCCGAGAGAACCAGCACGGCCGGTTCCTCGATCTCGCTCAGCCCCCAGTCCCTCAGCGCCGCGCGCAGCTCATCGCGCGCCAGGCCGACGGATCGTCTGTGTGTCGTCCAG
>NZ_JBTOLC010000106.1:0-3193 GCF_054551825.1 Streptomyces sp. L500 | reverse complement strand
GGGTGGCTGGTCGTTGTTTGAGAACTGCACAGTGGACGCGAGCATCTGTGGCCAAGTTTTTAAGGGCGCACGGTGGATGCCTTGGCACCAGGAACCGATGAAGGACGTGGGAGGCCGCGATAGGCCCCGGGGAGCTGTCAACCGAGCTTTGATCCGGGGGTGTCCGAATGGGGAAACCCGGCAGTCGTCATGGGCTGTCACCCGCTGCTGAACACATAGGCAGTGTGGAGGGAACGCGGGGAAGTGAAACATCTCAGTACCCGCAGGAAGAGAAAACAACCGTGATTCCGGGAGTAGTGGCGAGCGAAACCGGATGAGGCCAAACCGTATGTGTGTGATACCCGGCAGGGGTTGCGCATGCGGGGTTGTGGGATCTCTCTTTCATGGTCTGCCGGCCATGAGACGAGTCAGAAACCGTTGATGTAGGCGAAGGACATGCGAAAGGTCCGGCGTAGAGGGTAAGACCCCCGTAGCTGAAACATTAGCGGCTCGTTTGAGAGACACCCAAGTAGCACGGGGCCCGAGAAATCCCGTGTGAATCTGGCGGGACCACCCGCTAAGCCTAAATATTCCCTGGTGACCGATAGCGGATAGTACCGTGAGGGAATGGTGAAAAGTACCGCGGGAGCGGAGTGAAATAGTACCTGAAACCGTGTGCCTACAAGCCGTGGGAGCGTCGCGCTGAGTGCTTGCATTCAGCGTCGTGACTGCGTGCCTTTTGAAGAATGAGCCTGCGAGTTTGCGGTGTGTTGCGAGGTTAACCCGTGTGGGGAAGCCGTAGCGAAAGCGAGTCCGAATAGGGCGATTGAGTAGCGCGCCCAAGACCCGAAGCGGAGTGATCTAGCCATGGGCAGGTTGAAGCGGAGGTAAGACTTCGTGGAGGACCGAACCCACCAGGGTTGAAAACCTGGGGGATGACCTGTGGTTAGGGGTGAAAGGCCAATCAAACTCCGTGATAGCTGGTTCTCCCCGAAATGCATTTAGGTGCAGCGTCGTGTGTTTCTTGCCGGAGGTAGAGCACTGGATAGGCGATGGGCCCTACCGGGTTACTGACCTTAGCCAAACTCCGAATGCCGGTAAGTGAGAGCGCGGCAGTGAGACTGTGGGGGATAAGCTCCATGGTCGAGAGGGAAACAGCCCAGAGCATCGACTAAGGCCCCTAAGCGTACGCTAAGTGGGAAAGGATGTGGAGTCGCAGAGACAACCAGGAGGTTGGCTTAGAAGCAGCCACCCTTGAAAGAGTGCGTAATAGCTCACTGGTCAAGTGATTCCGCGCCGACAATGTAGCGGGGCTCAAGCGTACCGCCGAAGTCGTGTCATTCATGCAATAGCCCTAACGGGTGCATGGATGGGTAGGGGAGCGTCGTGTGCCGGGTGAAGCAGCCGTGGAAACGAGTTGTGGACGGTTCACGAGTGAGAATGCAGGCATGAGTAGCGATACACACGTGGGAAACGTGTGCGCCGATTGACTAAGGGTTCCTGGGTCAAGCTGATCTGCCCAGGGTAAGTCGGGACCTAAGGCGAGGCCGACAGGCGTAGTCGATGGACAACCGGTTGATATTCCGGTACCCGCTTTGAAACGCCCAATATCGAATCAGGCGATGCTAAGTCCGTGAAGCCGTCCTGGATCCTTCGGGTGAAGGGGAGTGGTGGAGCCGACGAACCAGACTTGTAGTAGGTAAGCGATGGGGTGACGCAGGAAGGTAGTCCAGCCCGGGCGGTGGTAGTCCCGGGGTAAGGGTGTAGGGCGTTGTCCAGGTAAATCCGGGCAGCATGAAGCCTGAGACCTGATGCCGAGCCGATTGTGGTGAAGTGGATGATCCTATGCTGTCGAGAAAAGCCTCTAGCGAGTTTCATGGCGGCCCGTACCCTAAACCGACTCAGGTGGTCAGGTAGAGAATACCGAGGCGTTCGGGTGAACTATGGTTAAGGAACTCGGCAAAATGCCCCCGTAACTTCGGGAGAAGGGGGGCCATTTCTGGTGATGAGCTTCGCGCTCTGAGCTGGGGGTGGCCGCAGAGACCAGCGAGAAGCGACTGTTTACTAAAAACACAGGTCCGTGCGAAGCCGTAAGGCGATGTATACGGACTGACGCCTGCCCGGTGCTGGAACGTTAAGGGGACCGGTTAGCTTGGATTCGTCCAGGCGAAGCTGAGAACTTAAGCGCCAGTAAACGGCGGTGGTAACTATAACCATCCTAAGGTAGCGAAATTCCTTGTCGGGTAAGTTCCGACCTGCACGAATGGCGTAACGACTTCTCGACTGTCTCAACCATAGGCCCGGTGAAATTGCACTACGAGTAAAGATGCTCGTTTCGCGCAGCAGGACGGAAAGACCCCGGGACCTTTACTACAGCTTGATATTGGTGTTCGGTTCGGCTTGTGTAGGATAGGTGGGAGACTGTGAAGCATGCACGCCAGTGTGTGTGGAGTCGTCGTTGAAATACCACTCTGGTCGTGCTGGATGTCTAACCTGGGTCCGTGATCCGGATCAGGGACAGTGTCTGGTGGGTAGTTTAACTGGGGCGGTTGCCTCCTAAAGGGTAACGGAGGCGCCCAAAGGTTCCCTCAGCCTGGTTGGCAATCAGGTGTTGAGTGTAAGTGCACAAGGGAGCTTGACTGTGAGACCGACGGGTCGAGCAGGGACGAAAGTCGGGACTAGTGATCCGGCGGTGGCTTGTGGAAGCGCCGTCGCTCAACGGATAAAAGGTACCCCGGGGATAACAGGCTGATCTTCCCCAAGAGTCCATATCGACGGGATGGTTTGGCACCTCGATGTCGGCTCGTCGCATCCTGGGGCTGGAGTCGGTCCCAAGGGTTGGGCTGTTCGCCCATTAAAGCGGTACGCGAGCTGGGTTTAGAACGTCGTGAGACAGTTCGGTCCCTATCCGCTGTGCGCGTAGGAGTCTTGAGAAGGGCTGTCCCTAGTACGAGAGGACCGGGACGGACGAACCTCTGGTGTGCCAGTTGTCCTGCCAAGGGCATGGCTGGTTGGCTACGTTCGGGAGGGATAACCGCTGAAAGCATCTAAGCGGGAAGCCTGCTTCGAGATGAGGACTCCCACCCACTTGATGGGGTAAGGCTCCCAGTAGACGACTGGGTTGATAGGCCAGGTGTGGAAGACCGGTAACGGTTGGAGCTGACTGGTACTAATAGGCCGAGGGCTTGTCCTCAGTTGCTCGCGTCCACTGTGT
>NZ_JBTOLC010000105.1:0-3241 GCF_054551825.1 Streptomyces sp. L500 | reverse complement strand
AGCGGCCTGCGCATGACCAATGTTGGACTTCACCGACCCCAGCCACAACGGCCGACCCTCCGGCCGCCCCTGACCATACGTCGCCAACAGCGCCTGCGCCTCGATCGGGTCGCCCAGTGCCGTACCCGTACCGTGTGCCTCCACCACGTCCACGTCCGAGGGCGTCAGCCGCGCGTTCGCCAATGCCGCACGAATCACCCGACGCTGCGACGGGCCGTTCGGCGCCGTCAGACCATTCGACGCACCATCCTGGTTCACCGCCGAACCCCGCACCACCGCCAGCACCCGATGACCCAGCCGCCGAGCATCCGACAACCGCTCCAGGAGCAGGATTCCGGCTCCCTCGCCCCAGCCCGTTCCGTCGGCGGCGTTCGCGAAGGCCTTGCACCGGCCGTCGGCTGCCAGGCCCCGCTGCCGGGAGAAGACCTCGAACAGGCGCGTGGTGGGCATCACCGTCACACCGCCGGCCAGGGCGAGCTCGCACTCGTCCGAGCGCAGTGCGCGTGCTGCCAGGTGAAGGCCCACCAGCGAGGACGAGCAGGCCGTGCTGATCGTGACGGCCGGGCCCTCCAGGCCCAGCGTGTAGGAGATCCGGCCGGAGAGCACGCTCGCCGACGCGGCGGTGGCCAGGTAACCGCTCGTCCGTTCGTCCGCGCGCGGCAGGAGAGTGCCGTAGTCCTGGCCGTTCGTGCCCACGAAGACGCCGGTGCGGCTGCCGCGCAACGACCGGGGGTCCAGCCGCGCCCCCTCGATCGCCTCCCACGAACACTCCAGCAACAACCGCTGCTGCGGATCCATGACCATCGCCTCACGCGGCGAAATACCGAAGAACCCGGCGTCGAACTCCCCGGCGCCCCGCAGGAAACCGCCCTCACGCACGTACGACTTGCCGGGGGCGTCCGGGTCGGGATCGAACAGGTTCTCAAGGTCCCAGCCGCGGTCGTCGGGGAATTCCGACACCGCGTCCGTACCGGCTTCGAGCAGCCGCCACAGTTGCTCGGGGGTCCGTACCCCACCGGGGAAGCGGCAGCTCATGCCGACGATCGCGATCGGCTCGTGCTCGCTGTCCTCCAGCTCGCGCACCCGCTGCCGGGCCTGCTGGAGGTTGGCGGCGGTGTGCTTCAGATAGTCGAGCAGCTCTTCATCGTTGGGCATGTGTCGGATCCGCTTCCGGTGCGTCGGTCGAGTTCGGTGATCGGCGTGGGCTACGCGCGCGGTGCGTGCGGCAGCCGTCGAAGGCGGTCATCTGTCATCGGGAGATGCCGAGCTCGTTGGTCAGGAAGTCGAGCACTTCGGCCCGCGAGGCCGACTGGAGGTCACGGGAGGCTTCCGCCCGCGGGGCGAAGGCGGACTGCATTTCCTGGAGCCTGCGCAGGACCCGGGAGCGCTCGTCCGCGTCCAGTTCGGCGGCTTCGAGTCTCGTGCCCAGCGCGTCCAGCTCGGCGAGGAGGTCGCCGGGGCCGCCCTGCTCGTCGAACGCCAGGTGCTCGTGGAGGTGGTCCGCGAGAGCGGCGAGGGTCGGGTAGTCGTAGACGAGGGACGCGGGCAGCCTCAGCCCGATGCGCACCGCGAGCAGGTTGCGCAGCTCGACGGCGGTGAGCGAGTCGAAGCCGATGCTGTGGAACGTGCTGTGGGCGCCGATCGCGGACCGCGACCCATGCCCGAGGACGGTGGTGACCAGCTCGTGGACCAGGTCCAGCAGGGCCTTTCGGCGGTCCTCCTCGGGCATTCCCGCCAGTGTGCCCAGCAGGTCGGTGCCCTGTTCGGCCGGTCCGAGGTCGCCCAGGGACCGTACTTCGGGCAGGTCGGCGATGAGCCGGCTCGGTCGCGAGGCGACGAAGTCGGCGGCGAACCGCGGCCAGTCGATGTCCGCCACGACATGGTTGGCTGTGGACTCGGTGACGACCTGCCGCAGGGCGGCTATCGCGCGGTCCGGGCTCATCAGGGGGAGGCCGTAGCGGCGGGTGCGGCTGGCGATGGCCTCGTCGGCGACCATGCCGTCGCCCTGCCAGGCGCCCCAGGCGACCGAGGTCGCGGGGAGGCCGGCGGCGCGGCGCTGGGCGGCGAGCGCGTCGAGGAACGCGTTGGCGGCGGCGTAGTTCCCCTGTCCCTTGGTGCCGGTGGTTCCGGCGAGCGAGGAGAACAGCACCAGGTGTGCGTCCTCGACGCATGCGTGGAGGTTCTGCGCGCCCTTGACCTTGGCGTCGAGGGCGGCCGCAAAACGCCGCGGTGTCAGGGCGTCGATCAGGCAGTCGTCCAAGGCGCCGGCCGTGTGGATCGCGGCGCTGAGCGGGCGGCTGTCGGGGATCGAGCCGACCAGCTCGCGTACTGCGGCCGGGTCCGTGATGTCGCAGGCCTCGGTGGTCACCGCGACACCGGATGCCGCGAGCTCGTCGAGCAGGGCGGCCGCCCCGGGAGCGTCCGGGCCGCGCCGGCTGACCAGCAGGAGGTGGTCGATGTCCTGGGTGACCAGCCAGCGCGCGAGGTTGGCGCCGAGGCCGCCGGTACCGCCGGTGACGAGTACGGTGCCGCTGGGCCGCCAGGGCTCCGGGGCGGGCGGGGTGATCGAGCGCACCAGGCGGCGGACGTACACGCCGCTCGCGCGTACGGCGAGCTGGTCCTCCCCGTCCGGGGCGGCGAGCACTCCGGCGACCAGCTCGCGAGCGGCGGCGTCGGCCGAGGACGGAAGATCGATGAGTCCGGCCCAGAGCTGGGGCTTCTCCAGCGCGGCGACGCGGCCCAGGCCCCAGACGGCGGCCTGGGCGGTGTCCTCCGCGCGATCGGTGCCGTCGACGGCGACCGCTTGCGTGGTGGCGACCCACAGCGGCCCGATGCCGACTTCCTCGCATGCCTGCACGGTGGTCGCGACGGCGGCCAGCCCTGCGGGCACCACATCGGCGTCCGGGTGCGGCCGGTCGTCGAGCGGCAGGAGACAGAGCACGGCATCGATGCCCTGCGCGCCGGCGACCGCGTCCCGGAGAGCGGCGGTCAGCGCGGTCCGGTCGGCGGTGGCCGGGACCTGTACGCGGAGCACGGCGCAGCCGCGCTCGGTCAGCAGCTGCTCGGCGCCGGCCACCCACTCCACGTGCCGGTCCATTTCGGGTACCAGCAGCAGCCAACGGCCGGACGGGCCGGCGGTGGTGGTGTCGTGGGGGCGCGTACGTCGGTGCCAGTCGACGCGATAGCGCCAGTCGTCGCCTGGAGTCTGGGCGTGCGCGGTGAAGAGCGGGGCTGCGTCCAG
>NZ_JBTOLC010000104.1:0-3246 GCF_054551825.1 Streptomyces sp. L500 | reverse complement strand
ACTCCTCGGAGCCGAGGCGGAGGCGTCGCGGTGAAGTGGCGTCGCAGGCGCGCGCTGCCGGCAGCGGCGTGCGAGAGCGCCTCTCCGCCCGTATGGCGGCGCGTCCTGACGGTTCCGCTGGTCCCGGAAGCGGTGCGGCAGACACGGCGCGATACGACGGCGGCGCTCTCGGAGTACGGGCTCCGCCCGAACACCGCCTTCGCGGGAGCCGTCCTGCTCGTGGTGAGCGAACTGGTCGCCAACGCCGTCCGGCACGCCGCCGTCCAGTCCCCCACGGCGGATGTGGCCATCGCGATCGGGGCCGGTCAGCTCGTCATCGGCGTGGCGGACCAGGACCCGCGCCTGCCCGATCTGTCCCCGGAAGGGGTGGGGGACGGCCTGCGGACCGTCGCCGACCTGGCCGCCGCCTACGACGGCAGGTTGAGCGTGGAACCCACCGTGTACGGCAGCGGCAAAGTCATGCTGGTCCGCTTCTGCGTCCCCGAGGACCTGCGCCCCCGCGGAAGGCGCGCCGGACCGGAACCGGAAGTCGCCGGTCCCGGTGGAATGGAACCCCGCCATGGCTGACGGCGGGCACCCGGCCTGATTCTTAGCGGTCGGAACGGTCAGGTGGGCAGGGTGATCCAGATGTTCTTGCCGCCGCCGTCGCCGTCGGTCAGCACGGTGCAGGAACCGCCCAGCTCCGTCAGGAGCTCGGCGACGACGGCGAGTCCGCCGGAGCTCTCGGCGAAACGCGCCGGGTCGGGCCGGTACGGGTGCCGGTCGTGGACGGCGAAGTCGAGCAGGCCGGTGCGGACCGCGTAGACGACGGTCAGCTGCGGGGAGGTGCGGGCGGCGTGGCGGACGCCGTTGAGGACCAGTTCGCTCAGCATCAGCAGGGCCGGTCCCATGACGCGGTGGCCGGGGTCGATGCCCCAGGAGGCGTACGTCGCCTCGGCCGTGCGGCGGGCCAGGGACACCGACGCGGGGATCGCCCGGCAGGTGAGCACGTGCCGGTACGGCAGGACCGCGAGCCGCTTCACCGGGCCTGCGGCCTCCGGGCGGCGCCGGAGGTCGTGGCGGTCTCGGTGGAGTGGGTGAAGCGGAAGCCGGTCGTGGCCTGCGGATGGATGTACAGGAGCGTGTCGTGGGGGCCGTGTGCCCAGCCGGGGAGGGTGCGGCGGTAGTGGGCGGCCACGTCCGGGTCGGTGATGACCTCGGCGAGGCCGGCGGTCGTCACGGCCCAGCCGGTCCCGGTGTTGGGGTGGATGTAGTCGCAGTGGTGGGTGACGCCGACCCGGCCGAAGAGCGCGGCGCTGGGGGCCGGGGTGCGGACGATCAGCCGCCCGTACTCCACGACGTGGGTGGCGGGACGTACGGCGAGCGCGTCCCGCTGCTCGTAGACGATGCGGCCCTGGGTGATTCCGCCGAGCAGGTACCAGGCTTCCTCGCCGGAGACCTCGAACATGCGGCGAAGGGGCGGAGAGGTGGTCATCGGGAGGACTCCTCGGTGGTCGCGGGCACGGGGCGGACGGGTGGGCTCTGGGCCGGGACGGACAGGACGCCGGCACCGTGCAGATGGGCTCGGGCCGCCGCGATGGCCTCGGGAGTGGCGGCGTAGTCGTCCCCCGTGGCGGCCCTGAGGGGGCCGAGCGCGCCGACGGAGTCGAGCACCTGGCGCTGGCCGGGGCGGATGCCGGAGGCCAGGACGGTGATGCCGCGCCGGTTCAGCTTGGTCACCGCGTCCTTCAGGACCAGGGCGCCGGTGGCGTCCATGGTCGTCACCCGCGACATGCGCAGGATCACCACGCGGACGTCCGCGACCTCCGAGAGCTCCAGCAGGAAGCGGTGGGCGGCGGCGAAGAACAGCGGTCCGTCGATGCGGTAGGCCACGATGTGCTCCGCCAGCAGCGCGTGTTCCTCGGCGCTGTGGTCGCCGGGCAGGTCGGCCTTCAGGGGGACCTGGTCCAGGCGGGCCTGCTTGGCCACCGCCCGCAGCGCCAGCGCGCCCGCCACCAGCAGACCTATGATCACGGCGTACACCAGGTCCAGGGCCACGGTGGCGACGGCGGTCAGGATCAGCACCAGGCCGTCGGAGCGGGTGGCGCGGGCCATGGCCCGCAGGCTGCCCACCTCCACCATGCGGATGGCGGTGGCGATCAGTACGCCGGCGAGGGCGGCCAGCGGAATGCGGGAGACCAGCGGGGCCGCCGCGAAGACGATGACCGCGAGGACCGCGGCATGGGTGAGGGCCGCCAGCCGCGACGTCGCGCCCGTACGGACGTTGACCGCGGTCCGGGCTATCGCACCGGTGGCCGGGACGCCGCCGAACAGCGGGGCGGCGAGGTTGGCCAGTCCCTGCCCGAACAGCTCCTTGTCGGGGTCGTGCTTCTGCCCGACGGTCATGCCGTCCGCGACGGACGCCGACAGCAACGACTCCAGGGCCGCCAGGGCCGCCACCGCCACGGCGGGCGCGAGCAGTGACCCGAGGGCACCGAGGTCGAGGAAGGACAGGGAGGGCGCGGGAAGCCCCGAGGGCAGATCCCCGATGGGCCGAGCGGCCTCCAGGTGACAGCCCTGGGCCACGACGGTGGCTCCGATCACGGCGATGATCGAGAACGGGACCGTCGGCCGCCACCGCGCGCCGGTCAGCATGACGGCGGCCACCGCCGCGGCGAGGGCGAGGGCGGTCCAGTTGGGGGCCTTCACGAACGCCTCGACGGCTCGCAGGCTCACCGCCAGGACCTTGTCGCCCTCCGGTTTGGCCACGCCCAGTGCGTTCGGCACCTGCTGCAGGCCGATCACACAGGCGATGCCGAGGGTGAAGCCCTCCACCACCGGGGCCGGCACGTACTGCATATAGCGTCCGGCACGAGCGAGGGCGAGCGCGATCAGCATCAGTCCCGCGAGGAGACCGACCGTGAGGACGCCGCCGGGCCCGTGCTGGGCGACGATCGGCACCAGCACCACGGTCATCGCGCCCGTGGGCCCGGAGACCTGAAGGTTCGACCCGCCGAATATCGCGGCCAGCGCACCGGCCACCACCGCGGTGGCCAGCCCGGCCTCCGCGCCCAGACCGGAGGAGACCCCGAAGCCGAGCGCCAGCGGCAGCGCCACGATGGCCACGGTGAGCCCCGCCAGCAGATCACGGCGGGGGCTGCGGCCCATGACCGCCAGGTCGGCGCGTGCGGGCAGCACGGAACGCACCCGGGCCCACGCCCGGGCGGCGGGAGAACTCATCGGGCCCCGACCTCGGCGTCCCGCAGC
>NZ_JBTOLC010000103.1:0-3406 GCF_054551825.1 Streptomyces sp. L500 | reverse complement strand
ACCGGCCTCATGTGACAGCACGGGCACGCCCTGGGTGGCCATGCGCTTGCGGTCGATGTCGCTCAGGAACTGGCCGAGCCCGGCGCCCACGTCCCACAGGCCGAAGGCCATCGACGTCGCGGGCAGCCCCTCGGCGTGGCGCTGCTGCGCCAGGGCGTCGAGGAAGACGTTGGCGGCCGCGTAGTTGCCCTGGCCGGCGGCGAGGACGAGCCCGCCGGCGGAGGAGAAGGTGACGAAGGCCGTCAGGTCCATCTCACGGGTCAGCTCGTGCAGCCACCAGGCGGCATCGGCCTTCGGCGCGAGGACGGCGTCGACGCGCTCGGGGGTGAGCGCTCCGACGAGACCGTTGTCACCGATTCCGGCAGCGTGGATCACGGCGGTGAGCGGCCGGTCGATGGTGATTCCGTCCACCACGGAGGCCAACGCCCCACGGTCGGACACATCACACGCGACGACGCGCACGTCAGCGCCCGCAGCGCTCAGCTCCGCCACGAGCTCCGACGCACCCGGGGCCTCCAGACCCCGACGGCTCGTCAGCGTCAGATGCCGGATTCCGTGCTCGGCCACGAGATAGCGGGCCACGACCGCGCCCAAGCCACCCGTACCACCGGTAATCAGCACCCCACCCTCGACATCGAGGGAGACATCCGCTGCCTCAAGCGCAGGAGTCATGCGCACCAGGCGCGGCACCAACACCTCACCGCCACGCACCGCCAGCTCCGGCTCACCCGAAGCCAGCGCCGCGACCAGCGCCTCCCCCGGCTCACCATCAGCGTCCACCAGGACGAACCGCCCCGGGTTCTCCGCCTGCGCAGAACGCACCAGACCCCACACCGGAGCCTGCACCACATCCAACGCCACACCATCAACCACAGCCACCGCGTTCCGCGTGACCACAGCCAGCCGCGACGTCGCATAACGCTCGTCGGACAGCCACTCCTGCACCGCGTCCAACACCCGGCGCAGCACGACCCGTACGTCGCCGGGCACATCGCCCTCCGACGCCACCGCGCCACAGTCCAGCACCACCACATCCGGCACGGAACCATCGAAGTCAGCGTCCGAGACCGTCTCCCACGGCGCCCACGACACCGCCGCAGCACCATCCGCCACCGCCGCACCGGACCACTCGACCCCGTACAGCGACTCGCCCGTACGTCCGCCGACGTCCAGTTGCTCGGCCGAGACCGGCCGGCCCGCCACGGAGCCCACCGTGAGCACCGGCCGGCCCGTCATGTCGGAGACCGTCAGCGACAGCGCGCCGTCGCCCTTGCGGGCGAGGTGCACCCGGACCGCGGAGGCGCCCACCGCGTGGAGGGCCACGTCGGTCCACGCGAAGGGGATCATCGTCCCGCCCTCGCCGTCACCGGCGAGGATCGCGGCGTGCATGGCAGCGTCGAGCAGCGCAGGGTGGAGACCGAACGCCCCACCATCAGTGCCTTCCGGCAGGGCCACCTCCGCGAACAGGTCGTCGCCCACCCGCCACGCGGCCCGCAGGCCCTGGAACACCGGGCCGTACGCGTAGCCGTACTCCGCGAACGTCTCGTACGCGCCCTCGACCGGCAGCGGCTCGGCTCCCGGCGGGGGCCAGGCGGCATCGGAGGTGTCCGGGGTCTCGGCGCCCGAGGCGAGCACGCCGGTGGCGTGCTGGGTCCAGGGGTCGAGCGCCCGGCCCTCCGGGCGGGAGTGGATGCCGAGGCTGCGGCGCCCCGTCGCGTCCTCCGCTCCGACGCGCACCTGGATCTGGACCGCCCCGCCCTGCCCGGGCAGCAGCAGGGGGGCGGTGAGCGTGAGTTCCTCGACGAGGTCGCAGCCGACCTCGTCGCCGGCCCGGACGGCCAGTTCGAGCAGACCGGTGCCGGGGACGAGCACCGTGCCCTGGACGACGTGGTCCGCGAGCCACGGCTGCGCCTGCGCGGACAGCCGGCCGGTGAGCAGGAAGCCGTCGGCGTCGGCGAGTTCGAGGGCGGCGCCCAGCATGGGGTGTCCCGCCGCGCCGAGGCCCGCGAAGCGCACGTCACCGGCGCGGGCCGGTCCGCCCGCGGGCCAGAACCGCTCGCGCTGGAACGCGTACGTCGGCAGGTCGGCCCGGCGTGCCCCGGTACCGGCGAAGAGGACGGACCAGTCGGCGTCCGCGCCGAGCACGTACAGACGGGCGACGGCGTCGAGGAGCGCCCGCTCCTCGTCCCGGCCCTTGCGTAGGGCGGGGACGAAGGCAGCAGCCCCTTCGTCCGTCGACTCGATCGACTCGGCCGCCAGGGCGGACAGGGAGCCGTCCGGGCCGAGCTCCAGGAACGACCTGACGCCCGCCGTCCACAGCGTCCGCACGCCGTCGGCGAAGCGGACCGCCTCCCTGACGTGCCGCACCCAGTACTCCGGGGAGCGGAGCTCCTCGTCGGTGGCGGGTTCGCCGGTCAGGTTCGACACGAGGGGGATGGTGGGGGTGCCGTACGTCAGGCTCTCGGCGACGGCGCGGAAGTCCGCCAGCATCGGTTCCATGAGCGGCGAGTGGAAGGCGTGCGAGACCCGCAGCGGGGTGGTCTTGCGGCCCTGCTCCTCGAAGCGGGCGCGGACGGCCTCGACGGCCTCCGCGGCTCCGGAGACCACCACCGACGACGGCCCGTTGACCGCCGCGATCGCGACCTCGTCCGTCAGCAGCGGCCGGACCTCGTCCTCGCCTGCCCGGACGGCCAGCATGGCGCCGCCCGAGGGCAGGGCCTGCATCAGCCGCCCACGGGCCGCGACGAGCCGGCAGGCGTCGGCCAGCGAGAAGACGCCCGCGACGTGCGCGGCCGCGATCTCACCGATGGAGTGACCGAGCAGTTGGTCCGGGCGCACGCCCCACGACTCCAGCAGCCGGAACAGCGCCACCTCGACCGCGAAGAGCCCGGCCTGGGTGTGAACGGTCTGGTTGATCAGCTCCTCGTCCTCGCCCCAGACGACTTCCCGAAGCGGACGCTCAAGGTGCTCGTCCAGGCCCGCGCACACCGCGTCGAACGCATCCGCGAACACCGGGAAGCGGGAGTGCAGCTCCCGTCCCATGCCGAGCCGCTGCGAGCCCTGGCCCGAGAAGAGGAAGGCGACCTTACCGGCGCGCACAGCGCCCTCCGGGTGCTCCTCCGACCGGCCGGCCGCGAGTGCCGACAGGGACCGCAGGACGTCGTCCCGGTCCGCGCTCAGCAGCACGGCCCGGTGGGGGAAGACCGCCCGGCTCGTCACCAGCGAGTACGCGACATCGGCGAGCCGCGACTCCGGCCGGTCCTGAAGGTGGGCCAGCAGGCGGGAGGCTTGGTCCCGGAGGGCCGCCTCGGTCCTGCCGGACAGCACCACGGGCAGCAGCACCGCGTCCGGCATCGGGGCGTCCTCACGCTCCGGCTCCGGCTCGCCCTGCTCCAGGATCACGTGC
>NZ_JBTOLC010000102.1:0-3503 GCF_054551825.1 Streptomyces sp. L500 | reverse complement strand
CTAGGTTCCCTCTCGATCCTCCTATGACGTAGGCACATGCGTGCTCTGATGTCACCGGTCCTCACGGGACCGGGCTCCCACCGGAAGGGAGAGCCCGGCGCCCGCCGGGAGGCCGGATCAGCCCCGTACTCGTCGCACCCATTCGCGGGAAGGCAGGAACATGGGCAGAATCAGGTTCGCCACCACGGCATCGGCCGTGGCACTGGCGGTGTCGGGGGTACTCGGAGCCGCAGCAGGCACGGCGCACGCCGAAGCGGCCTACGACGACATCACCATGCTCAAGCAGGAGAAGACCCAGTGGTGCTGGGTCGCCTCCGGGCTGACGATCGCCAAGTACCAGGGGTTCGGCACCACACAGACGGACTTCTGCACCCGGGCGCAGCCCTACTATGGCTGCAACAACCAGCCGGCCACGCTCGACGACATGGCCCGGGGCTGGGGCAGTCTGGGCATGACCCACACCGGCTCGGGCCTGTCCAGCGCGGCCACGTTCAACCAGGTCTACACCGACGTCAAGGCCGCCCGGCCCGTCGCCGCCCGCATCGGCTGGACGTCCGGCGGGGGCCACATGAACGTCGTCTACGGCTTCGACACGTCGAACAACACCATCGCCGTCGGCGACCCGTGGCCGGACACCCAGACGTACACGTGGTGGAACTACAACGACTACGTCAGCAACAGCTCGTTCAAGTGGACCCACTCCCGCATCGGCATCTCCGGCTAAGGCAGGCGACATGCGCTTCATCAGGGGCACAAGAGCGTTCAGCCAGCAGGCGGCCTCCCGGCTCTCCCGCCTGTCCATCGTGCTCGCACTCGGCGCGTCCGCGCTGCTGTGCGGCGTCGGCCCGGCTCACGCGGCCAAGGACCCGCTCCCCGCGGACATCCCCAACTACCAGGCCGCCCTCGACGCGGTGAAGTCGACCGCGGTCCGCAACACCGTCTGCCAGTTCCTCAGCGCCCCGCTGCCCACGGGCGGCGGAACCGCGACGGCGAAGCCGATCCCCGACAAGGCCGATCCGTGCGCGGGCCTGCCGACGTTCACGATCAAGGACCCGGTGGCGCTCAACGAGATCACGCCGGGCTTCGTCGCGGGCACGGCCCGGCCGATCGCCACCGAGGCGATCAAGCTCACCCAGCTGGTGTCCTCGCTCAGCGCCACCGTCAACGGGCGCAACGCCACGGTGTTGCTCGCGCCCACCCCGGGCGGCGGCTGGCACCTGGCGGCCGTGCGCGACGGCGACGACGACGCCGTCCAGGCGAGCAAGGCCACGACGGGCACGCTGGTGTTCAGCGAGCCGCAGATCCGCGGCTGGTACCAGCTCAAGCTCACCACCGTCGAGCCGCTCAACGACCAGGCCCGGCAGGGCCTCGGCGGCCAGCCGTCGGTGTCGCTCGCCGACTACCAGAACCTGGTCAAGGCCCGCTACGCCGACAAGCAGCCCGGCTCGGACTACGACACCAAGGGCCTCTCCAGCGGTTACGGTCCGAGGCACCCGGCCGGACGGCAGGCGTCCACGACTCCGCTGATCGTCGGCGGTTCGGGCGCCGCGCTCGCCCTCGCCGGCGGCGCCCTCGTCATCCGCCGCAGGCGCGCCGCCTCGCAGTGACCGTACCGACGCGGTAAAGCCCTCTCCCTCGCCCCGGACCCGGCCACGTGCCGGGCCGGGGCGAGGCCGTTCCATCGTGCTGATCACGGTCGTGCGGGCTGACGTCCCCGGAGTACGCCTCCTACACGCCGATGAACCACAACGACGGCAAGGAAACAGTGACGATCAATCGCGGGCTCACCTCAGCGTCGATCGACGGGGCGCGCTCCCACACCGCCTCGAACGCCGACGTGCACAGCCGCCCTCGGTGTGTGCGGGCGGGTTGCCGTGGTCGGTGGTGTCGACGAGTCCCTGGCCGAGTGCGTGCAGCGGGGCGGGATCGACCCGGTCGGCGGCGGTGGGCGGCTGTTGGTGGTGGATCAGGGCGGCGGTGGCCTCGTCGACGCCGGTGAGGTCGTCGTGGAAGGAGAAGTCGTCCTGATGGTAGGGCTGGTAGGCGTGGAAGGTCATCAGGCCCGGTCCGACCGCGGTCAGGATCCATTGGCGTTCGAGCCCGACCCGTCACTGACGCGACTCCTCCCCACTGAGCACTGGCCGACGATCGATCGCTCCACGGCACTCGCCACCATCAAGCGGCTCACCGGGCCCTGCGCCACGCGGGCGGGCACAGACACAGCCTTACGCAAGACGGGCGGGCCGTAGAGCCTTTCGTGCCATCCCCCCTGCAACGCTCAAGCCGCCGTCCGCCCACAGCAAGGACGGCAATGACACCCGGAGACGACACATGAAACAGCTGCTCCCTGTCTCGGCGCCGCCGCTCTCGGCGCATCTGGAATCCTCCAGCACACCGCAGCTGACTGCCCTCCTCTTGCTGGGAAGGGCGCCGTGAGCCCTTCCCAGCAAGCGAGGAGTGCGTGGGGCCCTGTCCCACCAGCGGGAGGACGGCTCCGGGGCCGCTATGGACAGTCCTCCCACCTGGCGTCCCGAACCACACCAGCTGACGACGCGATACCGCTCGCCTGCACCTACTCGAAGCAGTCGGAGCACTTGGCCGCCATCATCGAGGGGCACCGCCCTCGGGCCGACTGCGGCTCTCTACCGCGCGCAGTGCGCGAACTGCGGACGCCCAGCACCCGGGCCACTGGTAATTCGTACATGGCCAGCGCCGCACCCTCTGAGCTGCCGGTCCGGGGCCACTCCTGGGTCCACTCCGCCTCTGACAGGGACGTCGGTTCTCTGTTCCGTTCTACTACTCGGTCCCCGGATAGCAGCAGTGGCTCCAGTACATCAGGGCGACCCCTGGGATGGGCCGGGCCGCAGCGGTGTGACGTTGGCAGTCGGTCCGCTGAGAACGTCGCGCAGCTCTTGGTTCTCCAGAGTGAGTCTGGTGTTCTCCGCGAGGAACCCCTTCACGTCGTCTTTGAGCCGGGTGATCTCGGCGTTCTTGTTCGCGATGGTCGCCTTGAGGGTGACGATTGCGGTGGTGTTCGTCGGCCCAGGCGCGAAGGCGTTTGGCGCTGGTCCGCAGACGCTCGCCGATGGGTTCGGGAAGGAGATCGGCCTTGCGGTGACTGCGAAGCCGTACTCGCGCAGGCCGTGCGGGTGGTGACCGCTCATCTCGGCGCGTCCCCTGAGCGGACGATCTCGTCCTCCGCGGCCGTGGTGGCCGGGCCCGCGCTGACACACCGTGTCTGGCGCACCCTCACCCACGCGTTGATCCTCGGGCCCGCACCCGACAACGGCCCCTACGGATACCTCACCCACCTGCGGCTGTCCTGCACCCCCCTCTCCTGCGGTCCCGGCCTGCCCTGCGCGGACGACGAGGACGGCCTGGCCGACTGGATGGCAGCGCACATCGACTGGTGACGGCGTGCCGCGTCCGTCGTCGAGCGGACCCCTTGTATGTCATGCCGGCCCGGGGTCACCTGTACGCCCGGCGCCGCTGACCGGAACATT
>NZ_JBTOLC010000101.1:0-3509 GCF_054551825.1 Streptomyces sp. L500 | reverse complement strand
TGGCTTCGATCACTTCTTGCGACAGCGTTTGTTAACGAGTTCTGACGGCATCGACCGGTCGGGGGCCTCGCGGATCGTCACGAGTTTTGACGGCACCTGCGGATGAGTCAGGCCAGCGGCTTGCGACAGGGCTGTCACAAGCTTCGAAGATCACTTGACCTTGCCCCAGAGGGCGAGACGACAGTGTCTCTGTCGATCGCATGAGCGAGCGGTGATGCTCGCTGGTCAAGGACGAAGAGGGGGAGTTCGCGTGACCGCGACCTGCGTCATTCTCGACATCGGCGGCGTGCTGGAGATCACGCCGGAAACCGGATGGGTGCAACGGTGGGAAGAGCGGCTGAAGCTGCCACTGGGCACTGTCCATGAACGGATGCGCGACGTGTGGCGAGCTGGGAGCGTCGGGGCCATCAGCGAGCGAGAGGTCTACGAGCAAGTGGCGGTCCGATTAGGGCTCGACGCCCACCAATGTGAAGCCTTCATGGCTGATCTCTGGGCGGAGTATCTGGGGACGCCGAACGAGGACCTCATCGACTATGTGCGGGGGCTGCAGGGACACTGCAGGCTGGGCATTCTGAGCAACAGCTTCGTCGGCGCCCGGGAGCGGGAGACGGCGCTGTACCACTTCGACGAATTGGTGGAGCAGATCGTCTACTCCCACGAGATCGGCATCGAGAAGCCCGACCTGCGTGCGTTCGAGGCCGCGTGCGCCAGCTTGAACGTGCGGCCGGAGAACTGCCTGTTCATTGACGATGTCACAGTCAACGTTGAGGCCGCCCAGGTGGCGGGCATGCAGGCGCATCTGTTCGAGGACAACGCCCGGACCATCACGCGCATCGCGGCTCATTTGGATGCTGGTCCCTTGCTCCCAGGGCGTGTCCCGCTCGCGTGACGTCGGCCTGGCCGGTCTGTGGCCGTTGCCGGCCAGGCGTCGAAGTGGTTGATCAGCCCGCTGCGGTCTGTTCCGCTCGGGCTCGTGTGCTGGCGAGTCGGTAGGAGTCGGTGCCGGTCTCGATGATCGTGCCGTTGAACGTGAGGCGGTCCACGATGGCTGCGCAGAGCCGCGGGTCGGTGAACGTCTTGGTCCAGCCACCGAACGACTCGTTGGAGGCGATGGCGACGCTGTTCTTCTCCTCGCGCTCTGTCAGTACCTGGAAGAGCAGTTCGGCGCCGTGCCGGTCGAGTTCCATGTAGCCGAGTTCGTCGATGCAGAGCAGGTCGACGCGGCCGTAGCGGGCGATGGTCTTGTTCAGCTGCTTCTCGTCTGCGGCCTCGACCAGTTCGTTGACCAGCTTCGTGGCGAGCGTGTAGCGGACGCGGTAGCCCTTCATCGCGGCCTCCGTCCCGAGGGCGATGAGCATGTGGGACTTGCCGGTGCCGGAGTCGCCGATCAAGCAGAGCGGCTGCCCCTTCTTGATCCACTCGCAGGAGGCGAGGGTGTGGATGGTGGCCGGGTCGATGTTGGGATTGGCGTCGAAGTCGAAGGTCCGCAGGGACTTCTCCCTCGGGAAGCCGGCCGCCTTGATCCGCCGCTCGGAGCGGCGGCGGGCCCGGTCGTCGCATTCGGCCATCAGCAGCTCGGCGAGGAAGCCGCGGTAGGTCATCTGGTCCTTCACCGCCCGGTCGGCGATGTCGGAGAACTCGTTGCGGATCGACGGAAGCCGCAGCATGCGGCAGGCGGTGTCGATCGCGGCGTCGGCGGCCTGCTCTGTCAAGCCTCGCTGGCGGGGCAGGGTCACTGGGCTTCTTCCTCTCGGTGGGCGCCGCCGATGGCGCGACGGCGTCGGAGCAACTGGTCATAGGGGGTCACCGAGGGCAGCGGCCTGGTGTCCGGCGGCAGCTGGGCAAGCCTCCACTCGTGCAGAAACGTCACGTTTCCCGGTGTCGGTCCCGGACCGGTGACGGGCGGTTCGTCCTCGGCTTGGGCGGCCTTGCGGGCCTCCAGCGCGACCGCGTCCGCGGTCAGGGCCCCGGCCCGCAGGGCCGTGGCCAGCCCGGCGACCAGGTGCTCGTGCGGGGTGTGCCGGCCCAGCAGCAGCACCTCGATCAGCGCCCGGGTGCCGTCCCGCTCGCCGTGGACCTTGCGGGCCTGAGCCCACCAGGCGTCATGGACGGGGGTGAACTTGCCTGCCGAGCGGGCCTGTTCGAGGGCGGTGGCACCGGGGAAGGCGCCCGGCTTGCGGATCAGGGCTTCGAGGTAGTGGTCCAGCTCCAGGCGGCAGCCGGCCTTGGCGATCAGCCGCTCGTGCCGGGCGACTTCCACATTCTGGTCGTAAACCACCAGGTGAGAGGCGTGCAGGACGACACGGACACGCTTGCCGATCAGGCGGACGGGCACCGAGTAGCGGTTGGTGCGGACGGTGATCTGGCTGTAGCGGTCGACCCTGGGAGTGAACACCCGCCCGGTCTCGAACGGCTCATCCGGCAGCGGCAGCAGCAGCGGCCGTTCGATCTCGAAGTACTCGTCGATGGTCCGCGGCCGGGAGCCGATCCGCCGCCGGCCGTCGTGCAGGTCCCATTGCTCAACCATCTCGTTCAGCTCCGCCAGCGAGGAAACCTCCGGCACCGGCGTGAAGTGGTTGCGTCGGAAGTAGCCGATCTGCCCCTCGACCCCGCCCTTCTCGTGGGCGCCGTCGATGCCGGGGCGGCAGTAGAAGCTCTCGATGCCGAAGTGCGACCGGAAGGCGATCCACCGGTCGGTCTCCACCCTTGCCCGGCTCAGCCCCAGCACCTGGGCGACGGCGGCCTTGAGGTTGTCGTAGCGCACCCGGCCCCGCGGGACACCGCCCAGCGTCCGCAGCGCGTGCACGTGGCCCTCGAAGAAGGCTTCCTGGCCGGCGGAGGCGAAGACCCGGTGGACGGCCTTGCCCGAATATGACAGGCGGAAGGAGAACAGGTAGCAGGTCACCAGCTCGCCGGCGAGCCGCACGGCCACGTCTCCGAAGTCGACCTCCGCCTCTATCCCTGGTGGGTGGGTCTGCGGGACGAACGCCTCGATGGGCGCCTTGCCCGCCTCCACCGCGATCTGCGGCTTCCGGTCAGCGACATAGCGTCTGACCATCGGATACGACACGTCGGCAGCGTGTTCCTCGACCAGCCGGTGGAAGATCCGCGTCACCGTGTGCCGCTGCTTGCGCGGCGCGTCCAGGTCCGCCCGCAGGATCCCGTCGATCACCGCCTTGTACGGATCCAGCGCCGACGGGCGCGGCGGCAGCGGCTTGCGCGGCTCCGGCCAGGCCGAGTCCAGGGCCTTGCGGACCGTCCGCCAGCCGACGTTGTACTTGCGCTCCAGTTCCCGCATCGCCAGGCCGGCCCGGTGGTCCCGCCGGATCGCCGCGTACAGCTCGACCTTCGACATCTGCGGCATGACCAGGACCTTTCACCGGGAACACCCCGATGCTGTCCTGGCAAGCCCCCTACTGCCGTCAAAACTCGTGAACATCACCCGACCGTGGATCTGGGCGCCTCCCAAACCCGTGTACAACCGCCGTCACGACTCATGAAGAAAGCCA
>NZ_JBTOLC010000100.1:0-3623 GCF_054551825.1 Streptomyces sp. L500 | reverse complement strand
CTCATCTGCTACCGCAGACTCACCAAATGAGATGACTTCTTAAGTGGCTCATCATGCCCTTTCCCTGGCCGGGCGCCATGTCGGCCCGGGCCGGAACCCTGCCAGTTAAGTGGTGGGGAGCGGTGGTCGATTGAGGCGAATTTAGCGTCGGCAGCGATGCAGTGGCGATGACGGAATCGGCCGGTCCGAGGCGGAGCTCATCGCCTTTCACCGGCTGTTGGGCAGTCTTGACCTGCCCAGGGTTTCATCAGGATTTCATCTGCGGAGCTACGATCCGCCACCGCCGCCGCACAGATGGGCTGTTTCAGTCGTGATTCCGCTGCCGTCACCTCGACGGCCGGCGACTGCCAGAACGGATTTCATCGCCTGTCGGCGCGGCCGACCGCCACCAAGCCATCACAGTATTCGGCCATCTTGCACATTCTGAAACCGAGGGCCTTCGGCGCCCGCGGCGCCTTGAATGTTTGCGCGCCAGCGGGAACGGCCCTATGAACCATGGAGTGCAGACGATCGTCGGCATGACAGAAGAGAATCCAGCGAAACAAGCCAGACGGTGGCCGGCGGTGAGCCCGGAAGGAGGAGCTTCGATCCCGACAGCCGATCCGGCAGTGTCCGCATGATCCCCGACCGCATCCAGCACGGGCACGGAACACAACCAATCGGAAAACGAGGGGAAAACGAACATGTCCATACCAGGTTTACATCGTCACCACGGAGGACGGGACCGAAGACCGAACAGGCGGCGCCGTGCCCTGTCAAGGGCGACGCCGGCAGCCGCTGTCGCATTCGGCGGCCCAGTGACGGCCGCCGTGCCCGCACATCCTGCCGACCGCGGAAATGCCGTCGCGAAGACGGGCGGCGGTGTGAGGCCCGAACGGGCCAAAGAACGATCATGGAAGACCCCTTCCTGGCTGACGCAGACGGGTACTACGCCGGTTCGGTCCCGAGTGGATTTACATACCACCGGAAAAGGGGGAGACCACCTTTGAAACGCGCCAGTCGACTGCTGGCGGCTATAGCCGCACTCGCCCTCACCGCAGCCCCTCTCGCCCTGGGCACCTCACCGGCCGCCTCCGCAAGCCCCAAGCCCCCCGCGTCGGCCCCGGGCATCGAGTACACGGCCAAGCCCGGCGACGGTGCTCAGCGCAGCAGCAACGGCAAGGGGACGGCGGAGATGCCGATATCCCCCGACAACCCCGCGGGCACCGAGTGGCTGAACGACTGTCTCGGCTCCTCGGAGGCCCAAGCCCCCAACGGCCACGTCTACAACCGGTTCAAATGGTGCCAGGAATGGGAATTCCAGGCCAGGTACTACAAGAAGGTGGACGGCAAGCCCGTCCTGAAGGGCACCAACACGATCAAGTTCACGGCCGCCGCCATCGGCTACAACGACACCCGCGCCACCCGCGTCTTTTTCCGCGCCAAAACCGGCCAGGTCCACTACGACGGGTGGAACTTCTTGGAGAAGCGGACCGTCGCCCCGAACCTGAAGCTGGAAATCACCCCCGAATGCGTGCCGGGCGCCAATCAGCCCACCACTGCCACGTGCGGCGTCGGGCGGTCTCCGGCGAAGATGGAATGGGCCCAGTGGAGCAACTTCCCTGACTGGGTCTACTGGGACGTCTCCTCCAGCGGTGGCGAGGGCGAGGACCAGGTCGCCTTCCACCAGTGGCGCCTCAACCTGGACGGCACGAGCCCGGGATACTTGCCGACCACCGAGGGCGGTAAGACCCCCCCGATCGGTATCCGCTGCGACTCGGCCGACTACTTCAACCAACGCAACAAGAGCTACCCGCACGCCTGCATCTACACCGGGGCGCTGCCCTTCATCACCTACGGCGACAACCGCCCCAACATTCGCCAGCACATCCGCGACGCGCAGAACGCCCCGGCCACCGACGGCGTCACCTACCCCAAGGAGAACCACCCCAAGAAGGTCCCCGGCAAGTGGTCGCCTAACGCCGGGTCTCGGGGCGCGCCGCTGCACCGCGTGGAAAGCCGGGGGAAGGGTGGCGAGATCGCCAAGGCGAACGAGCAGGTGAAGAAGGCGGCATGCGGGCAGAAGAAGGGCCAGCTCAACCCGTGGGGCCCGTACTACGACGCCGCGACCGGTCTTCCGCCGTACAACACCACGGTCGACGACTGCGACGAGTACCCCTTCAGTTCCACCTATGAGGGCGCATCGTCGATCGAATGGGACTTTTCGGTGCGCAACATCGCGTACAGCGAGAACCGGGGGGCGGGCACCGATCTCGGCGACTTCTATGTCGACGACCGGATCCTGGCCTGGCCCGTAGAGGACCCGTACTGGGTGAACGTCGACTGACGTCACGCTCGGTTGACCGCCGATAGCACAAGTGCGGCCACCGTCCCCACCTCCCCCGGGGCGGTGGCCGCCGCTATCTGGTTCAGGCCCACCACCGCGTGCGCTCACAAACCACCGGGCCGCCTGCGCGAGGGCGGCCCGCGTTGGTGAAGCCGCAACCCCGAGCCGGAGCTACAGGCAGGAGACGCCACCCTGACGAGTGAGAGCGACGACCTGCTGTCCCGTCCAGTCCGAGTTGGCAGTTCGTGGGGCTCTGACCTGTGGGGCTGCCAGGTGGTTCGGGAATGGCGTCGGACGCTGTTCCCAAACGAGGTGGGTTTCGTGGAACGGAGCTCGCGCGATGGGCAGCGTCCAGGCGCCCGGGGCACCGGATACCCGTTCGGTCCCGGGCCAGTGAGGGCATGCAGAATGCGTCCATGATTGACGACTACCGGCCCGGTGATGTGCTGATGCTGGAGTGCCCGTTCACCGAGACCACGGTCACCGAGGTCTCCCGTTACTACGTCTCCGTACGGTGGCCGTGGCTGGAGGTGGACCCGCAGGCCAAGAACATCAGGTGGAACGGCCAGCGGGCGCTTCCAACGCCTGAGGCCCACGAGTGGGAGATCTTCCGAACGGAATCGGCGGAGACCGTACTGGAACCGGGTGGCACATGCCTGGTAGGCATCCCCGCGACCGTGGTGCACGTCCTGGCGGTCTATCACTTCGATCCGCCTCAGGTCACCGGCATACTGCCGCGGCCCGCGTCCTACCTCGATCTCCTACGGCAGGGTGACACCTATGACCCCGAGCATGAGGACCAGGCCTACGCGCTCGATCCGGCCGGCGGTGAACCGATCCGCATCGAACTGCTCTTCCGCCCGTATGCATTCCTCGAACCAGGCGATGAAGTCGTCGATCGGATCGGGCGCGTCTGGCGGTTCGATGCGGCCTGGGACTGGCACCCCTTTGACGGTGAGCAGCCGGGCACCCCGGCCTGGCCACTGACTCTGCTCTCCCGCAATGGTGAGCCAACGCTGGAGGAAGCCGCGGCGGTCGCCCGGGCCACGGCGGTCGGCAGCCACGCGGAGGAACTGGATCGGTGGACTGGACTTACTCTCGCGCAACCAGCCGCCCATCAGCGGTGACCTCGTCGGGATCGAGAAGATCCGATGGCAGGAGCACCGCCAGCGGCCAACTCCGCTCGATACTCGAAACGGTGAGAATCCGACAACACGGATGAGACCGAGTGAGAATCCGGCAGCTTCCGTGCGACAGGACACCCGGGAATCGCGAAGCATGTCCCTTGGGGCACGCT
>NZ_JBTOLC010000010.1:0-196748 GCF_054551825.1 Streptomyces sp. L500 | reverse complement strand
AGTGACCAACGTAACGAACACCCGCGAGTACACCGGCAACTGGAACTTCACCGCCAATGGGCACTCGTGCTCCGGCCAGACCTCGACGTGGAACTTCTCCTACGGCGGTGTGAGCAACACCAACAATCACCCGTACTCGAACTGCAGCTAACACTCCCGGCATGTTGTCGCGGCGCCGTCGTAGCACGGCGGTCGGCGTTGTCCTGTCTCAGCGAAGGTTGAGCGGTTCTCATCGAAGATTGAGCGGGTCGGCCAGGGCGGGACGGACAGGGCGGCCCGCCAGGGGGCTCACTGGGTGTCCCCGCATGAAACAGGCCCCGCCCTGAGGCGGGGCCTGTCGGCTCGATGGTCTCACTTCAGGTGCCGGGTGAAGAACTTGGCCGCCGTGTCCCCCGCGTGCTGCGGGACGCCGGTGTGCCCGCCCATGTTGGCGTGCAGGGTCTTCTCCCTGGACCCGAAGGCGTCGAACAGGTCCAGGGCCGCCTGCCGGTCGTTCCCCTCGTCGTCCCACTGCAGCAGGACGTGCAGCGGAATGGTGACCTGGCGGGCCTCCTCGAACATGGCGCGAGGGACGAAACTCCCGGCGAACAGAACGGCGGCCGAGATGCGCGGCTCGACCACCGCAAGGCGGACACCGATGGAGATCACTCCACCCGAGTAGCCGACTGGGCCGCCGAGCTCGGGCAGCGCGAGGAGGGCGTCCAGGGCGGCCTGCCATTCCGGGACCGACTTGTCGACCAGCGGGAGGATGAGGGCGTCGATGATCTCGTCGCTGACCCGCTCGCCGGCCTCGAGCGCCCGGCGCATGTCGGCGAGGGCCTGCTCGGCGGCGGGCAAGCGGGGCCGGTCACCGCTTCCGGGGAGCTCGATGGTGGCCGTGGCGAAGCCGTCCGCCGCAGCGTGCCGGGCCCGGGCCACCAGCCGGGGGTATGCCTTGCGCAGCCCGAGGGGAGGGGGGCTGAGCAGGATCAGCGGCGCCGGTGCGGACGCGAATGCGGGGGTCCACAGGATGCCGGGGATCTCGCCGAGGGTGAATGCGCGCTCGAGGATGCCGTCGTCGAGGCGTTGCTCAGAAGTGAAGTGCATGGTCGTGCCTTTCAGGAGTGCCACTGAACGGCGCTCCCGGACGACCTATCGCCCGACCGTGACCCCGGAGGGGAGCACCCATGTCGATACTGCGTTCACGGGTACCACCTCCTCGTTCTCTCGCACGGCCTCCGGAAACGTAGCAGTGGCCATCGTGGTCCGCCAACGGGTTTTTACGGAAGCGCCCCTGGCCGGATCTGCTCGACCTGTCCGTCTGGTGGAGCGACCGCGGTCCGCCCGGTGGTGCTGGCTGCTCCTGAGCCAGTGCCGGTCCTCCGGCTGCTGAAGGAAGGCGCAGGCGGGGGTGCCGGCGGCGACATGCGGGAGTGGCCGACTTGCGTTGGAGTGTGCTCCAACTCTTAGTTTTCTGTCCGTGGCCGTCGGCCGCGTCTCGCGGAAGCGGGGCGCGCCGGGCGGCCGGAACGACACTGTGAGCTGGATGGAGCACGACATGACTGCCGAGAACACGACCGCCGAGACCCGCCAGGACCGTTTCGAGCGGGGTATGCGGGTGCTCGCCGCCATCGACGGCGAAGCCGGTGAGCGGGTCGTCTCCTCGCTCGCGGACATCTCGCCGGAGCTGGGCCACCAGGTCGCGGCCTGGGGCTTCGGCGACATCTACAGCCGCCCGGGCCTGGCGCCCCGGGACCGGCAGCTGGTGACCATCGGCATGCTGACCGCGCTCGGCGGGTGCGAGCCGCAGCTGGAGGTGCACGTCAACGCCTCGCTGAACGTGGGGCTGACGCCCGAGGAGATCGTCGAGGCGATGCTGCACTCCGCCGTCTACTGCGGTTTCCCCAAGGCGCTCAACGCGACGTTCGTGGCGAAGAAGGTGTTCGGCGAGCGCGGTCTGCTGCCGGTCGGGGGACAGTAGACCAGGGCGGCAGGGCAGCGTGGTCAGGCGGTGGGGATGGTGGCGCGGAACTTGCCGGCGAGGTCGGCGCCGCGGATGACGCCGCCCGTGTGGTAGGTCAGGCCCCAGGCGCTGATCGCGGATCCGTCGGCGAACAGGCACATGTCGCGCAGGTGGTCGCTGTCCCGGGGCTCGCCGTCCTTGATCCAGCCGCCGACGTCGCTCTTGCGGTTGCCGAACTGGGTCGTCCCGCCAAGGTCCGCGCAGTAGGCGGCGGACGGGTTGCCCTGCGGGTGCTGCGGCAGCGCCGGCTTGCGGACGTAGGCGAGCGCGGCGAGGGTGGGCAGGTCGGCGGCGAGGGTGTCGGCGGCCACGGTGATGCGGGACGTGTCGGCGGCGGTGAATTCGCACAGCTCCCGCTGCCCGCCGAGCGGGCTGAGCCTGCCGCCGGCGTCGTAGAAGGGCCGGTACGTGCCGGCGACGCCGCCCTGGGACGCGCACCAGGCGGCCGGGGTGCGCGGCGGCTTCGACGGCTGCGCGGTGGCCTGGGTGGCGGCCGCCGCCACAGCGGCCGTGACGAGGGTGACGGCAAGGACGCGTGCTCGCATGTTGCCTCCCGTGAGCGATGAGGCACACAGTCTCCAGCGGGTCGTGTGTACGCGTCAACGACGCCTTCCGCTTCGAGCGGCAGGCCGCCCGTTCCATGCCGGCTCCGCGCGGGCGGCCACTATCCAGCAACTCGCCCAACGCGGCTGGCCCGCCACCTGCCTGGCTCGTCAGCTCGGCACCAGCGTCCATCCGCTCTGGACTCGACGCCTCCGCTGAAGACGCAGGGCCAGCGGCTGCGCGCGGGGCGTCGGCACCGACGACGAGGGCGCCCCCGCCGCCCGCGCGAGCGCTAGTGCGCCCGGCCCAGTTCCAGGGCCAGCACCCCCGCCGCCACGAGCGCGATGCCGCCGATCTGGGTCCAGGTGAGCCGGTCGCCGAACCACACCGCGCCGATGACCGACACGAGCGTCACGCCGATCGCCGACCAGATGCCGTAGGCCACGCCCAGCGCCAGGCCCCGGGCGAGCACCCGTGAGAGCAGGTAGAACGCGGTGATGTATCCGGTGACCACCACCATCGAGGCGGCGGGGCGGCTGAAGCCGTCCGAGGCGCGCAGGGCGACGGTGGCGGTGACCTCGGCGCCGATGGCTCCGGCGAGGAGCAGCCACACCGTCACCGGACGGCGAAGGTGGTGATGACGGCGGCGTGGTCCGAGGGCCAGGTGTTGGCGGCGACGGCGGGGTACGGGCTCGGATTGCCGGTGACGAGGGTGGTGGAGTCCAGGACCGTCAGGCCGTCGCCCGCGAAGAGGACGTAGTCGATGCGGTCCTGTGGTTCGGCCCGGCCGCTGCCGTCCTCGTGCAGGGGGTGGAGCGGGGACCAGGTGGCGCCCGGCTCGCTGACCGGGTCGGGGTGGGCCGTCCGGTAGGAGTCGCGCAGTCCGGCTTCCTCGGCGGCCTTGCTGACGGGCCAGGCAACGGGCCCGTACCCGCCGTGCAGCGGGGCGGCGGGCTCGGTCCAGTCGAGGTGCGAGGGGGCGTTGAAGTCGCCCAGGAGGAGGACGGGGGTGGCATCGCGCGTCGCGAGGCCGGGTGCCATCGCCCGCAGGATGTCCTCGATCTCGGCGACCCGCCCGGAGGCCCTCTCGTGCTCGACGAGCACCGGGACCGGCCGCCGGTCGAGGCAGGCGTCGTACGGCCCGTAGGGCGTGTAGTTCAGGTGCGCGTTCCAGACAGTGACTTCCTTGGTGACGTCCTGGGTGACGCCTTTCGTGTCGTCCAGGCGGACGGTGACGCCGGTGGCGCCGTAGCCGGAGGGCGCGGGCTCGCCGAAGCGGTCGGTGATGGGGTAGCGGCTGATGACGCCGAGGTTGTGGCCCGCCTGGTGGTGGTGCCAGCCGAGGGCCTCGGCGAGTTCCCGGGTGGCCGTGCCGGCTGTCTCCTGCAGGCCCACGACGTCGACGTCGGCGTCCAGCAGGACCTTGAGCTGTTTGGCGCGGTGGTCGTCCACGGGGCCGCCGCCGAGCCAGAGGTTCCAGCTCATCACCTTCAGTTCGCGCACCAGCGGTTCGTCCGCTCCCACCACGGGGACGCGCGCGGTCACCCGGGAGCCGTCGCCGGCCGCCACGACCACCTCGTGGACGCCCGTCCCCGTGGGCGTTCCGGTGAGCGTCCCGTCGGCGGTGACGTGCGCCCAGTCGGGGCCGGAGGTCTTGGTGAACGCTCCCCCGCCGCCGCGCAGCAGGCCGCGGACCGTGGCGCGGAACGGCTCGCCGACGCGGCCGTTGCGGGTGGTGAAGGCGGGAACCACGAAGCGGTCGCCGGCGGCGATCGCGCGGAGCAGGGGGACGTCCGCCTGTTCCAGGCTGCCGAGCACGGTGCGTCCGGGTGCCTCCGGTATCGGGGTGAGGGAGGGGACGGCGAGGACGCGGCATCCCGCGGCCTCGGCGGAGGCGACGCCGGTCGGGGTGTCCTCGACGGCGACGCAGGCGGAGGGCGGCACGCCCAGGGCCTGGGCGGCGGCGAGGTACGGGTCGGGGTCGGGCTTGGTGCGGGGGGTGTCGTCGGCGGTGACGGTGACCGTGAACCGGCCGGGTCCGAGGGCGGCCAGGACGGTGTCGGCCACCGCGCGCGGGGAGGCGGTGACCAGGGCGGTGGCGATGCCCCGCTCGTGGAGCCCGTCGAGCAGTTCGAGCGCGCCGGGGCGCGGCACGATCCGGTCCGCGACGCGCGTGGCGAACTCCCGGTGGAGATCCTCGGTGAGCTTGGCCGGCGGGGTGCCGGTGCCGGTGGACCTCAGCAGGTGGGCGGCGGTGTGCTCGACGGGACGGCCCAGGATGTCGGGCAGGTCGGCGTCGGTGAGTTCGTAGGCCAGCTCGGTCGCGACGTGCTGGACGGCCTGCCACCACAACTCCTCGGTGTCCACGAGGGTTCCGTCCATGTCGAAGAGGACGGCTCGCAGGGCCGGGGCGTCGGTGCTGTCGTGGGACACGGGTTCTCTTCCGTAGGGGTCCGTGGGGGTCCGTGGGGGACGTCGGGGTCAGGGGCGGGCGGCGGCGAGCACCGGGCGGTCGGGCAGGCTCAGGGTGACCGCGGCGCCCGGGGTGAGGGCGGCGGCGTCGTGGGTCGGCAGGTCGGCCTTGACCGCGGTGCCGTCGGGCAGGGTCACGGTCAGCCGGGTGACGGCGCCGAGGAAGGACGTGGCGGTGACGCGGGCCTCGCCCGTCTCCTCGGCGGTCACACGGACCGCCTCGGGGCGGACCAGGACGTCGGCCTCGGGGCCTTCGGGCACCTCGCCGTCCACCGGCAGCCGGCGGCCCAGCACCTCGACGGTCCCGTCGCCCGCGGTACGGGCGGGGATGCGGCTCATCGTGCCGACGAACTCGGCGACGAAGGCGGTGGCCGGGCGCCCGTACAGCTCGGCGGGGGTGGCGCACTGCTCCATGCGGCCGCCGCGCATGACCGCGACCCGGTCCGCCATGGACAGCGCCTCCTCCTGGTCGTGGGTGACGAACACGGTGGTGATGCCCAGTTCCTGCTGGACGCGCCGGATCTCCTCGCGGAGGGTGAGGCGCACCTTGGCGTCGAGCGCGGACAGCGGCTCGTCGAGCAGCAGCACGCGGGGGCGCAGGGCGAGGGCCCGGGCGAGGGCGATGCGTTGCTGCTGGCCGCCGGAGAGCTGGTGGGGGTAGCGGTCGCCCTTGTCGGGCAAGCCCACCAGGTCCAGGAGCTCGGCGGCACGGGCGCGCCGCCGGTCGGTGGGCACCTTGCGCATGCGCATGCCGAACGCGACGTTGTCCAGGGCGTTGAGGTGGGGGAAGAGGCTGTAGGACTGGAAGACCATCCCGGCGTCGCGGCGGTGCGCGGGGACGGCGGTGATGTCCTGTCCGTCGACGAGGATCTGTCCGGAGTCGGGGTGTTCGAAGCCGGCCAGCATGCGCAGGGCGGTGGTCTTGCCGCAGCCGGACGGGCCGAGCAGGGCGAGGAGTTCGCCGGGGCGGGCGGTCAGGTCGAGGCCGTCGAGGGCGAGGGTGGCGCCGAACGTGCGGCGCAGGCCGCGGAGTTCGACGGATGCGGCGGAGGCGGCAGCGGCGTCGGCGGAGTCGGTCGTCTTCATCTTGGTCATCGTCGTCGTCATCGTCGTCATCGTGGTCATCGGGCGGAAGCCTTACGGTCGGTGGTGGGCGTGGCGGCGCGGCGTCCGCCGAGGAAGGCCAGGGCCAGCAGCAGCGCCCAGGTGATCAGGAGGCTGAGCACGGAGACCGCGACAGTCAGCTGGGCCTGGGAGCCGCCGGCCGCGACGATCCAGACGGCGAACGGCTGGAAGCCGAGCACCCGGGCCACGGTGAACTCGCCCAGGACCAGGGCGAGGGTGAGGAACGAGGCGTTGAGCAGGGCCCCGCGCAGATTGGGCAGGACGGCACTGGCGACCGCGCGCGGCCAGCCCGCTCCGCAGCTGCGGGCCGCTTCGACGAGGGTGCGCACGTCGACGGCGCGCAGGCCCGCGTCCAGGGCGCGGTGGACGAACGGCAGGGCCATGACCGCGTAGGCGATGACGAGCACGAACGGGAAGGAGGGGTCCTGCAGCGCGGTGAACGTCTGGAACAGGGGGGTGTCGGCGAGGTGTTCCGGTCCCCAGCGCAGCACCGTGCTGATGCCGGCCACGAGCGCGATGGGCGGGACGACGAGCGGCAGTGAGCAGACGATCTCCAGTACCGGGCGCAGCCGGGGCGCGCCGAGCCGTACGGCGAGCGCGGCGGGCAGGACCAGCAGGAGGACGAGTGCCATGGTCGCGGCGGCGAGGGAGAGGGAGAGCAGCAGGCTGGGCAGGAAGCCGTCGGCGCCGAGGAGCCGTTGGTAGGCGTCGGTGGTGAATCCCTGGCCGGGGACGTCGAGGGTGAAGACCAGGGAGGCGGCCAGGGGGAGCAGGAAGTACAGGCCGGCGAGGGCGAGGGTCGCCGTGCCGCGGCGGGCCGTCAGACGAACCATCGGGCGCTCCGTCGTTGCAGGGGCAGGTGTACGGCCATCACGAGGCCGGCGACGAGGACCATGTCGAGGCTGAGGGCGAGGGCCACGTTCTCCTGGCCGACCAGGACGTTGCCGGAGATGGCGTCGGCGATCTGGAGGGTGATGAGCGGGACGGAGCTGCCCACCATGGCGGCGGCGGTGGCGTAGGCGGCGAACGCGCTGCCGAAGAGGAGGACCAGGCCGCCGAGGAGGGAGGGGGCGAGGACCGGGAGGGCGACGTGGCGCCAGTACTGGGCCTTGGTCGCGCCGTTGTTCTGGGCGGCCTCGCGCCACTGGACGCGCAGGCCCTCCAGGGCGGGGGTGATGGTGAGGACCATGAGGGGGATGAGGAAGTACAGATAGGTGAGGGTCAGGCCCCAGAAGCTGTAGAGGCTCCAGCCGGCGTCGGCCAGGCCGAGGTGCCGGGTGAGGACGCCCGCGTTGCCGAGGGTGGCGACGAAGGCGAACGCGAGGGGGACGCCGCCGAAGTTGGCGAGGACCCCGGAGCCGGTGAGGACCGCTTCGCGCAGGGTGCGGGAGCCGAAGGAGACGACGGCCTGGGCGAGCAGCAGGCCGAGGACGGCGGCGATGCCGGCCGAGACGGCGGAGAGCTTGACGCTGCCGAGCAGTGCGGTCAGGTAGGGGCCGTGGAGGGAGGTGGTGAGGTTCGCGGTGGAGAAGGACTCGGCGCCGGTGGCGGGGTCCTTGACGGTGAACGCTCCGGTGAGCATGGCCAGGGCCGGGGTCCCGAAGCCGACGGCCGCGAAGGCGAGCAGGGGCAGGGCGGCGAGCCAGGCGCGGGAGCGCTTGCGGCGGGCGGGGGCGGCGGGGGCCGCCGGGGCCCGGTCGCGGGCCCCGGAGGCGAGGAGGGCGGAGTTCGCGGTCACTGTCGGTGTCACACGGAGACGGCCTGGCCCCAGCCCTGGGCCAGGGTCTGCTTGGCCTTGGCCTGCTGGGCCTCGCTCGGGAAGGAGGGGGTGCCGGAGACCGTCGGGAGCTTGCCGGCGGCGTCCTTGTCGAGCGTGCCGTCCTTGGCCATGGCGGCCATCAGCGCGGGCCGGGCGTGGCCCTTGAGGTAGAGGTTCTGGCCCTCGGCGCTGTAGACGTACTCCTGCCACAGGCGGGCGGCGGCGGGGTGCGGGGCGTCCTTGTTGACCGCCTGCGAGTAGTACTGGGAGAACTTGCCGTCCTCGGGGACGGAGACCTGCCAGTCCACGCCCTTGGACTTGAACTCCTCGGCATAGCCGGCGTTGAGGTAGTCCCAGTCGACGCTGATGGGCGTCTCGCCCTTCTCGATGGTGGCCGGGGTGGCCTCGACGGGCGTGTAGTTGCCGTTCTTCTTCAGTTCGCCGAAGAAGTCGACGCCCGGCTTGATGTCGTCGAAGGAGCCGCCGCTCGCGAGGGAGGCCGCGTAGACGGCGGCGAAGGCGGCGCCGGCCTTGGTGGGGTTGCCGTTGAGGGCGACCTGACCCTGGTACTCGGGCTTGCGCAGGTCGGCGAAGGTCTTCGGGCACTCCTTGACGCGCTTGGCGTCGCAGCCGATGGAGACGTAGCCGCCGTAGTCGTTGTACCAGCGGGCCTGGGCGTCCTTCTGGGCCTGGGGTATGCCGTCGAAGGAGGCGACCCGGTAGGGGGCGAGGAGGCCCTGCTGGGCGGCGCTGAGGGCGAAGGAGCTGCCGAGGTCGACGACGTCGGGGGCGCGGTCCTGGCCCTTGCGGGAGGTGACGGCGCTGATCTCGTCCTGGCTGGAGCCGTTGGGGTTGTCGACGCTCACCTTGACGCCGTACTTGGCGGTGAAGCCGTCGATCAGGGCGCCGTAGTCGGCCCAGTCGCGCGGCAGGGCGATCGCGTTGAGCGTGCCTTCCTTCTTGGCCGCGGCGACCAGGGCGTCCATTCCGCCCAGGTCCTTGGCGGAGGTCGCGGTGGCCGCGGTCCTGCCGCCGGCGGTGGTCGCGGGAGCCGAGCCGCACGCGGTGAGGACGAGCGCGGTGGCGGCGAGGCCGCAGGTGACGGCGGCGGCCTTGGGCAGGGCCTGGGCGGCCCACCGGTTGCGGATGGTGATCACGGTGTCTCCTCGACACGAGTCGTCACGGGGGCGGGCCGAGCGACCCGCCGCCAACTTGTCTGGACAAGTTGGCCACAGTAGGCACGGCCTCGATGACCGGGAGGTGAACGGGAAGGGAACCCCGGCAGCCTCGGAATCGACGATTCCAACCACTCGGACCAGGCACTTTCCAAAAATCGGGGAACCATCCGATCAGTCGCGGACATACCGTGCGGAGCGCGTACGCTAGATGCACAAGACAAGAGATTGCGCACACCGGAGGAAACATCGTGGGGGCACGGTACGAGGAGATCGCCGACGAGCTGCGGCACGCGATCGACGCCGAGGAGTATCCGGTGGGGGCGCTGCTGCCGTCGGAGTCCGAGCTCGCCGCCCGCTACGGGGTCTCGCGTGGCACCGTCCGGCAGGCGGTCGCGACCCTCACCTCCGAGGGGATGATCGGCTCCCGGCAGGGGGCGCGCCGCGTCGTCCTGGCCGGTCGGCGCAGCCAGAGCTTCGCCGAGCTGCGCAGCTTCGCCCAGTGGGCGCGGTCCATGGGGCACACCGCGACCGGCCTGGTGCTCGCCACCGGCCGCCGCCCGGCCACGGCGGAGGACGCCGTCCGGCTGCACCTTGCGGAGGGCGCCGAGGTCCTGGAGGTGCTGCGCGTGCGGGGGCTCAACGGCGAGCGGGTCCTGCTGGAGCGCACCGTCTACGCCGGGTGGGTCGCCGCGGACGTCGAACGCGTCGAGCCGGACTGCGAGTCGGTCACCCAGCGGCTCTACGAGACGACGGGGCTCGTCTTCAGCTACGGCGAGCACCTCATCGACGCCGTGGCCGCCGGCACCGCGGACGCCGAGCACCTCGGCGTGCGGCGCGGCAGCCCGCTGTTGCGGGTCCGTCGGGTGACCACCACGCCCTCGGGGCGCCCGGTGGAGTGGTCCGACGACCGCTACCGCTCCGACGCGGTCAACTTCAGCGTGCACAACTCCGTGGGGTCCAACCCGCTGGCCCGCCAGGCCGGCCCGGGCATCGCGGTGAACTGACGCGCGGTGAACTGACGCGCGGGAACCGGCGCGACGCCGCCGGGGGCGCGGGCGAAGCCCCGAAGTGCCACGGCGACGACACCTCGTGTTTCCCCGCGCGTCGCCGTCCGGTACCTGGCCCGCGCAGGGTGGTGCCCGCACCGGCACCACCCCCGAAGGGAACCACCGCTCCATGCCCGTCCGCCCCACCGGCCCCGCGCCCCGTGTCCTCGTCGTCGGCATCGACGGGGTCCGGTACGACCACCTGCGGGAGCTCCCCACCCCGAACCTGGACACCGTCGCGGCGGCCGGCTTCCTCACGCCCGTCGAGATCGACCCCGGCACGCCCACGATGTCCGGGCCCTGCTGGGCCACCATCGTCACCGGCGTCGGCCCGGCCAAGCACGGCGTGTGGGGCAACAACCTCACGGGCAACCGGCTGGACGTCTTCCCGGACTTCGCCACCCGGCTGGCCCGCCAGGACGGGCGGCGCACCTTCGTGGCGGCGGGCTGGGACCCGCTGGTGGTCCAGCGGGACGGCGGGCCGCTGTTCCGGGCCCCGGCCCGGCTGTCCTTCGTGGCGCCCACCGCGCACACCACCGCCGCCTGGGACGAGTGCGACGAGCAGATCACGGCCGAGGCCGTGCACGTCCTGACCGTCTCCGACCCGGAGGTCTCGTTCGTCTACCTCGGCGCGGTGGACGAGACCGGCCACCTGGAGGGCTGCGGGGAGACGTACCGCGAGGCGGCGGTCCGGGCCGACGAGCGCCTCGGCCGGCTGCTCGCGGCGGTCCGGGGCCGCGCGTCCTACGCCGAGGAGGCGTGGACGGTCCTGGTGGTCACCGACCACGGCCACGTGGACGCGGGCGGGCACGGGGGCGACACCCCCGAGGAGCGCACGGCCTGGCTCGCGGGCTGCGGACCGCACTTCCCGCCGGGCGCGCCCGTCGGCACCGTCCGCCACCCGGACGTCGCCGCCCAGGTCTACGCCTCGCTCGGCCGGCCGATCGACCCGCACTGGACCCTGGACGGCCGCCCGTTCGGACAACCGTCCCCGGCCCCGGTGCCGGCCCCGGCGCCGGTCGGGGTGTAGCGGTCGCCTCCGCGCGGGCGGCGGTCCGGCGTCACCGGGTGCCGCGCTCCCACCGGAAGCGCTCCCCCACGATCCCCGGGTCGGTCTCCCACCAGGGGCGGGCGACCGCGGGGACGGGTGCGCGCCCGGCGACCGCCGCCGGGGTCGCGTCCGTCGCGCCGGTCACGTCCGCCGCCGTGGTCCCCTCCGGCGCGTCAGAAAGCGGCACCTCGGGAGCCCGTGTGGCGAGAGCACATGATCCGGGCGCGGTATGTCTGCGGGGTGACCACTGTGTGCTGTACCCATGCGGACCGTGCCGACTGGCCCCGCACCGCCGACCCTGGGCAAGATGCTCCCCGGTAATCCTTCGCACAACAGTTCAGCACGAAGAAGCGGCACACACCGTGGAGCCGCCGGGAGGGAACAACGGGGATGAAGTCTGTCAGCGAGGTCGATCTGCTTGCGGCCCGGGCACATGCCGGGCAGGTCGACAAGAACGGCGTGCCGTACATCGAGCACGTCCGCGCGGTGGCCGCCGGGCTCGCCCCGTTCGGCGACGACCTGGTCAAGGCAGGTCTGCTCCACGACATCCTGGAAGACACCGACTGGACCGCTGAGAGGCTGCGTGAGAGCGGGGTCCCCGCCCGGGTCGTCGAGATCGTCGAGGCGGTGACCAACGTGCCCGGCATGCCGTACGAGGAGAAGATCGCACACATCACCGCCAGCCCACAGGCGACCCTCGTGAAAATCTCCGACAACGCTCACAACTCGCGCCCGGACCGGGCCGCTCAGCTACCGCCGGACAAGCGGGAGCGCCTCGATGTGAAGTACCGGTCCGCGAGAGCCCAGCTGTGGCCGGCCGCGCGCCAGGAGGACATCGAGGCGATCGTCCGCATCGTCAACCCACCGCTGCTCGCAGAGCTGAGCGCGCGTGTCGCGGCACTGGACGGCCGCCGAGAAGCCCCTCGATCCGGCGGACGGGGCCCGAGATCTTCGTGATCCGTCCCGGACCACCGGCCCACCCGTGCGCCGGGGAGTTTCCGGCGCAGCGAAGCCGACGGCGCGAAGCGGAACGGGATCAGATGGGCAGTCCGACCAGCCCCCATCCGCGATGGTGGGCCTGAGTGACGGCTTCGCCCCAGCCGTGGAGCAGCTTGGTGAGTTCCTCGAACCGCTCGACCCATTCCCCGGGGTCGGCGGTGACGTGGGTGGTGAACGGTCCGCGTAGTTCTTCGAGCCTGGGGACGACCGTGTCCCATGCCTGCGCCAGGGCGGGGACGTCGGGGGGTGGGCAGTAGGTCCACAGGGCGCCGTGCCACGGTTCGGCGCCGTCCTCACCGGGGTCGGTGCCGGGCAGATCCCAGATCAGCCCGGCGAGGAAGTCGTCCAGCGCGGTGCGCAGGTCGTCCGGGACGTGCTCGCGCATGGCGTTCCACCGTTCGCCCGCCCAGAAGTGCGGCTTGTACGAGCCCAGCGTGCCGCCGAACTCGTACCGTCCGCACCAGGCCGGGAACCCCTCGGGGGCCGGTGGCAGCCAGGCCCAGCCGTCCTCGACCGGTCCGTCATCGTCGTCCGGATCCGCCGCCTCCATGAGCGCGCTCTCGCGTTCGAGCTCGGGGATGTTCTCCAAGTGACGCCAGTCCACTATGAGGACGGTGATGTCCGCTCCCATGGTCAAACGCTTCCTTCTGCCGTGTTCCGGGTGGCCCCTGCCTCCTCAGCGCCCCATCCCCCATTGTCCGTTAACGAGTTGTCGATCGTTTGTAGAGCGGCACCCGGGATGGTCGGGACCAGTACGCAAAAGACGTACCACCCAGCCGGAAAGGTCTCGCAATGTCGCTGAGAACGAACCGCCCGACTGTCACGCGCACCGCCTCCGCCGCGGCCGCCGTCCTCCTCGCCGCCACCGGGCTCCTGGCCACCGGCGGCGCGGCCCACGCCGCCGTGCCCACCGCCGCGCCCGCCGCCTCCGACACCCTCGCCAACGGCGGCACGCTGGCCCCCGGCGCGAGTCTGACGTCCGGTGACACCCGCCTCGTCATGCAGCAGAACGGCGACCTCGCCCTCTACACCACCGGTGCCGGCGGCGCCGGGGACCGGCAGCCGCGCTGGCACTCCGGGACCACCGGGGAGGGCAACAAGGCCGAACTGCGCGCCGACGGCAACCTCGTCGTCACCGCCCCGGACGGCGGCACTCTCTGGCAGAGCCGGACCGGCAACGACGACTGCCGGCACATGCCGTGGACCAAACTCACCGTCCACCCCGGCGGGGACATGTCGATCCTGGCGACGACCGACAGCGAGGCCCCCTACTTCGTCCGGCTCTGGTCGGCCTCCTACGGGCTCCAGTTCCCCTGCGGTTCCCCCGCCCGGTGAACACCCCCGCCCCGGAGCCGGCATTCGCTCTGCTCGGCCCGATGCGGGCCTGGTGCGACGGGCTGCCGGTCGACCTCGGGCAGCCCCGTTCGCACGAGGTGTTGGCGGTGCTGCTGGCCGCCGCCGGCCGGACGGTGTCGATGCCGCTGCTCGTGGACGCCGTGTGGGACGAGGGCGACCGGCCGTCCCGTCCGGAGCACTCGGTCCGTACCCATGTGTGGCGGCTGCGCCGGGCGTTGGCCCGGCACACCGCCGAGCCGTTGCTCGTCACCGTCGGCGACGGAGGGAGCGGGGGGTACGCGCTGCGCGTCCCCGCCCGTGCCGTGGACACCTGGGCCTTCGAGCGCGCCGCGGCCCGGGCCGAGGAGATCCGGGCCTCCGGCGGCACCGCCGGGCAGGCCCGCGAGGTCCTCACCGGCGCGCTGGAGCTGTGGACGGGCGAGCCGCTGGCCGGGCTCCACGGACCGCACGCCCGGGCCCTGCGCGCCCGTCTCCAGCGGACGCGGCAATCCCTGCTGGAGGCCCGGCTCGCCCTCGACGCCGAGCTCGGCGACCGGCCCCACCTGGCCGCCGAAGCGGGCGCCCTGGTCATGGAGTTCCCCGCCAGCGAGCGGCTGCGCGCGGTACAGATGCTGGCGCTGTACCGCGCGGGCCGCCAGGCCGAGGCGCTGGGCGTCCACGAGGACACCCGGCGCCACCTCGGCACCGCGCCCGGCCCCGAACTGGCCGCGTTGCACCAGCGGATACTGCGCTGCGACCCCGCACTGCGGCTGCCCGAGGACAGCGGACCCCGGCCCCGCACACCCGGTCCGGGCGGCGCCTTCCCCTCCCCCGTTCCCGGCTTCACCGGGCGTGACGAGCAGCTCCGGGAGCTGACCGGGTTGCTGACCGGGACGGACGCCTCGGCCGTCGTCGTCTCGGCGGTCAACGGCATGGCAGGCGTCGGCAAGACCACGCTCGCCGTGCACACCGCGCACGAGCTCGGCGACGACGCGTTCCCGGACGGCCGCCTGTACGTCGACCTGCGCGGCGCCGACGCCGAACCCCTCCATCCGCACCACGTGCTGGAGGGATTCCTGCGGGGGCTGGGCGTCGCCGACGAGGACGTCCCCGACGACGCCGACGAACGCGTCGCGCTCTACCGCACCCTGCTGGCCGACCGCCGGATGCTCCTGCTGCTGGACAACGCGGCCTCCTGCGAACAGCTCAGACCGCTGATCCCCGGCGCCGCCGACTGTGCCGTCCTGGTGACCAGCCGCGCCTGGCTCACCGGGCTCGCCGGGGCGCACCACCTGCGGCTGGACGTCATGCCGCCCGGGGACGCCCTCCACCTGCTGCGGCGCGCCATCGGCGACCGCGCCGTGGACGCGGAACCGGAGGCGGCCGTCGCGCTCGTGGCCGCCTGCGGACACCTCCCGCTCGCCCTGCGGATCGTCGCCTCCCGCCTGGCGGCCGAACCCGGCAGGCCGCTGGCGGACATGGTCCGGCGGCTGGCGGACGAACGTCGGCGCCTGGACGAACTGCGCACCGGCGACGCCGCCGTGGACGCCGCCTTCGAGCTCTCCTACACCACCCTCACCCCGGAACAGGCCCGCGCCTTCCGGCTGCTGGCGGTCCTCGACGTCCCCGACCTCGCCCTGCCGAGCGCGGCCGCCCTGCTGGGACTGGGCACCGACGAGGCGGAGGAGCTCCTCGAATCCCTCGTCGAACTCAACCTGCTGGAGTCGCACCGCCTGGACCGCTACCAGTTCCACGACCTCGTCCGCGCCTTCGCCCGGTCCCGGGGAGCCCGCGAGGACTCCCCCGGCACGACCACCCGCGCCCTCGCCGGTCTGCTGGACTTCTGCCTGGCCACGGCCCGCAACGCCGACGCGGTCGCGCACTCGGCCGAGCCGGACGAACGCACGCTCATCGACGTCGTACCGGCCTCCCCCGGGCTCGCCTTCGCCACCGCCCGGGAGGCCACCGACTGGATGCGCGAGGAGACCGCCCTGCAACGGGCGCTGATCGCCCGCGCCTGCGCCGCCGACGACGGCCTGCCGCTCTCCCAGGCCGCCGATCTCCTCGACCGGCTCAACACGGTGCTCTCCGGCATCACCCACCTCACGGCGGTGTCGGAACAGGCCCGGCAGGTCGCCGAGGTCGCCGCCCGGCGGGGCGACCGGCCGTCCGAGGCCCTGGCCCGTTACGTGCGCGGGAACGCGCTGTGGCACGCCAACGCCTTCCCCGAGGCCGAGGCCGAACTCCACCGCTGCCTGGAGCTCTGCGGCCACGAAGCCGACCTTCGGTTGTGCGCCTCGGCCCATCTCACGCTGTGCGCCCACGCCCGGGTCCGCGGCCGCTTCGACGACGCGGTCGCGCACGGGGAGGCGTCGGTACGGTTCTTCCGGTCACTGGACGCGGCGACCGCCGAGGGCACCGCTCTGGGCGAGCTGGCCTTCAACTACGCCCGCCAGGGCCGCCTCCCCGAGGCGCGGGCGGCGGCCGAGCGGGGCGCGGAGCTGCTCGGCGGGCGGGAGTCGGTGTCCAAGGCCATCGGCCTGTACTACCTGGCCCGGGTGCTGCGGCTGTGCGGGGACCGGGACGAGGCGCTGCGCCGGGCCGGCGCCGCCCTGCCGCTCTTCCGCACCCTGAACGTGTCCTCCTTCGAGGCCGCGTCGGGCAACCTGATCGCGGAACTCCACGCCGAGGAGGAGCGGTACGCGCTCGCGGCGCAGACCGCCGAGACGTTCCTGCCGCTCGCCCGCAAGGTCAGCGCGATGCTGGAGGGCGGTCTGCTCCGGACGCTCGGCCGCAGCCTCGTCCACCTGGGGCAGCAGGCCCGCGCCGGCGCCTGTCTGCGGGCCGCGCTGGAACTCTTCGAGGGGCTGGGCGCCGAGCAGGACGTCGCGGAGCTCCGCCGGCTGCTGGACGAGAACCGGCTGCCGGACGAGCACGCAACAGCGCCGTTTATCACGCGGTGAACGCGGGGCGGCAGTCTCTGCCGCACGGCGAGAACCGCCGCACCGACCGTCCCCAGGAGGAACCCGTGAAGACCGCTCGCGCTCTTGCCACCCTCGGCCTCGGCACCCTGGCCACCATGGCCGCCGTCGTCTCGCCCGCCGTCGCCCAGGACACCAAGCCCACCCGCGCCACGACCACCCAGCACTGTGTGATCGACACCGACACCAACAGCAAGTCCTGCTTCTCCAGCTACAGAGCGGCCATCTCGGCCGCCACCAAGGGCCGCGTCACCGACGCCCCGGACGACTCCCGGGCCGCCGCGCACGACAAGAAGCTCCAGGAGCGCCTCAGCGGACCGCGCGGCGAGCACGGCGCGAAGTTCGCCCAGAACGCCCGGTCCGCCGCGGCCGCCGAGACCCGCGTCCTCGGCACGATCTACAGCGACAAGGACTTCGGCGGCAACTCGCTCAACCTCGTCGGCAGTCTCGGCTGCCGGCGCTACCCCGAGTTCGCCAACCTGTACGACGGCTGGAACGACTCGATCAGCTCCGTCTCCTCCGGCCAGTGCGACATCACCCTCTTCCAGCACGCCAACTTCCTCGGCTTCAGCCAGACCTACCGCGGCGCCGTCCCCTACGTCGGCGACGCCATGAACGACCAGGCCAGCTCGATCAGCTTCGACCGCTGACCCGTCCCCACCGCCTTCCCCGCGGCCCGAGAGCCGCTGATGCCCCGCCGGACTTCTCCGGCGGGGCATCAGCCCATGTCGTCCAGGGCACGCCTCGCGAGAACCTCAGCGGTGCTCCGCGGCCGACGTCTCAAGCGCCCGGGAGAGATCCTCCCGCGAGACGATGCCGAGTTTCCGGTACGCCTGGGTGAGGTGCCACTCCACCGTCTTGACCGTCACGAAGAGCGTCCGGGCGATGTCCCGGTTGCTCAGGCCCTCGACCGCGAGGGCCGCCACTCGTTCCTCGGAGGGCGTCAACGTGGACGGGGACCGCTTGCGGCGTCCCGCGCCACGGGCCGGGGCCCCGAGTGACAGCAACTCCTCCCGGGCCCGGCCGTGCAGCGGATACGCCCCGCACTCCCCGGCGAGTTCGACGGCGAGCAGGAGTCGCTCGCGCGCCGTCGAGGTCTTGCCGACCCTGGCCAGCAGTCTGCCGTGGACGTAGAGGGTGCGGGCCCGTTCGAGGAGGGCCGGGGAGCCGTCCAGCAGGTCGACGGCCTCTTCCAGCAGCCGCAGGGCGCGGTCCGGGGTCGCGGTCGCGGCCAGGGTCCGCAGCACCACGGCCAAGGGGCGGGCCGCTCCGAAGCTGTGCGCACGGGCGAGCTCCTCCTTGCCCAGCTCCTGTGCGTCCCGCACCCGTCCACCGCGGTGGAGGACCGTGACGATCGGGGTCCACATACCCACCGACGCGGCCACCGGGCCGAGTTCCGCGTCGAGTCCTCGCCCCCTCAGCAGATCGGCCACCCCGGCGTCGGTCTGGCCGAGCGCGAGCCGTAGCCGTCCACGGGCGCGCAACAGGGGGAGGTGGACGGAGGTGTCGCTCTCGACGTGGAGCAACTCACGGTCCGACAGTTCGGCGGTGGCCCGCTCCAGCTCGCCCAGCTCGATCAGCGACTCGACCAGGGCGGCCGCCGCGATCGGTTGCGCGATCGTGGGGCGCCCCGCCGACTCGCTCGCCTCCAGCGCCGTCACGGCGAGTTCGGCGGCGGCGGGCACCTGACCGAGCTGTAGCTCGACGTACGCCCGCAGGCAGTGGTCGAGGTGGAAGAGATGGCCTCCCCGGCGCCGGGCCTCGTCCGTCACCGTCCGCAGGGCGCGGCGCGCTTCCGGGAGCCGGTCGCAGATCGCCAGGGACCAGGACGCGGCGAGGGCCGCGCCCCAGCCGACGCCCTTCTCGGCGGGCGTGCCCGCTCGGCGCAGTACGTGGTCGGCCGAGTCCGCCATCCGTCGGGCGTCCGTGCCGTTCCACAGGTGTTCGAGGAGGTCCTGGACGTCCTGGACGTTCCCGGGAAAGCCTGCTCCAGCCGTCCGCTCCTGGATCCGGGCCAGGCGTTGCCGCCTGAGATCACGGGCGCCGGGGGACAACCTGCCGATCCAGGACAGGGCGTCGTACAGGTCCGCGACGGCGGCCGACGCCGGGAGTTCGACGATGGTGTCGGCCAGTACGGCGACGGCCTCCTCGAATCGGAAGCCGGCGGCGAGCGCCCAGGCCAGGTCGTGTGCGACGGCGGCGCGCGCGTCCGGTGCGGAGGTGTGCTCCAGTGCTTCCCCGAGGTGCGCGGCGGCCGCCTCGTGGTCGACGGACAGCTCCGCCGTGCCGAGGCGGCTCAGGACCATCGGCAGATCGCGGTCGGCCGGGGGCTCGCGCAAGGCTCGGCGCAGATAGGACACGGCGTCCGGCTCGCCCCGCGCGGTCGCGGCTGCGGCGGCGTCGAGGAGGCTTCTGACGGTCCGCTGGTCGGCCTGGGCCGGCGCTTCCAGCAGATGGCCGGCGACCTGCTCCGGCGAGGCCCCGGTGGTGGCCAGCGCACGTGCCGCACGGGCGTGCAACCGGCTGCGGGTGGCCAGCGGGGTGCTGTCCTGGACCGCCGTGCACACCAGCGGATGGGCGAACCGCAGTACCGGTCCGTCGACCAGGATCTCCGCGTCGATCAGCGCGGCGAACGCCTTGTCGACCCCGGCGCCGGCGCGGCCGGTGGTCCGCTCCACCACCCATGGCTCCGTCGCGGGACCCAACACCGCCACCGCCTGGGCCAGTTCGAGGGACAGCTCGGGAAGGCCGCGCAGCTTGCGGACGATCCAGCGGGTGAGGCCGCGGGGGGCACGTTCGGTCAGCCGGTCCGGGCCGGTCCCGGCCGCCCGTCCGGGACCGGTGGCCGCCTCGTCGAGCACGGCCCGCACCAGCATCGGGTTGCCGTCGGTCGCCTCGAAGAGCGACTCGGCGATCGCCGAGGGGTCGGGTCCGCCGATGGTCTCCGCGACGACCTGCTCCAGGGCCCGCAGGCTCAGCGGCGCCGGACGGAGCACGGTCGACTCGAAGGAGGTGACCACGGCGCTCAGCAGATCGGCGGCCGGCCCGGGCCCCCGGGGTTCCATGGCGACGGTCAGCACGATGGGGCTCCGCCCGACCCGGACGGCGAGGTAACTGAGAAAGCGTAACGAGGGCAGGTCGGCCAGCTGCGCGTCGTCGACCACGAGGACGAGGCGTCGGTCGCCGGCGAGGTCCAGAAAGACCCGGTGCAATTCGTGGAGCAGTGCGCGCCATTCCGCCGGGTGTGCCTCCTCGGGCAGTTCGCCGTGCAGCAGGTGCGCGATGCGCGATGCGTGCAGCCGGGCGGACAGTTCCCCGCCCGGAGGGTCCTCGACCAGGGATTCAATCAGTTGGGCGACCACTCCCAGGGCGAATGGCGCCTCGAATTCGTTGCCTCTTGCATGGAGTACCAGGAACTTACTGTCGACGGCCTTGCGGTGCAGGTCGTGAAGGAGGCTCGACTTGCCCGTACCCGGTGCGCCTTCGACCGCTATGACTCCACCGAAGCCACTGCGCAAATCGTCGAGTTTTCGCTCGATGGCGGATATTTCGGCTTGCCGTTCGAGAAGTTCGGTGCGCGTTCTGTCAAATACATTAGTTACCACGGTCAGCGTTTCCCCGTATAGCCTGGCCGAGAACATTTCACTGCTATTTCACTTGAACGCATGAATGAATTCGAGATTACACGACCTCTGTGCGAGCGTCCAGGATGATTTTGGACGGGCGACTCGCTCGCCAAAACGGCCTTCGTCCCGAAATAAGAATCCCGCGCGGTATGACCGCCGAGGCCGCGTCGCCGTCGGCCGTGACCGTACCCCAGAGTTCTTGTGACGCCCCCTGGAATCGGGACGGATGACGCATGAAGAACTCTGGGGTTCTGCCCGGGACCGGTGTCGGACACAATCGGGGCTCCCCCTCACCCCAGGAGCCTTCGGTATGCCACGTGGTCGGCCGGTCACCGCGCTTTCCTCGCTGGAGCTCTGCGACCCGGACCTCTACGCGCAGGGAAACCCCGAGGAGCTCTGGCAGCGGATGCGGCGCGTCGCCCCCGTGCACGAGGGCGAGTACGACGGCCGCCGGTTCCACGCCGTGCTGTCGCACCCGGAGATCTCCCGGGTCGTCAAGGACACCCGGCACTTCACCTCCGAGCAGGGCATGCGGCTGGACCAGAACCCCGCGGCGACGGCGGCGGCCTCCGGCAAGATGCTGATCATCACCGACCCGCCGCGACACAGCGGTATCCGGCGGATCGTCAGCGGCGCCTTCACCCCGCGCATGGTGTCCCGGCTGGAACAGAGCATGCGTGAGACGGTCACCACCGTACTGGACGAGGCCCTGGAGGCCGGCGAGTGCGACTTCACCCGGGTCGCGGCCCGGCTGCCGCTCGCGGTGATCTGCGACATGCTCGGAGTCCCGCCCGGCGACCGGGACTTCATGCTGGAGCGCACCATGGTGGCCTTCGGTGAGGGAGCGGAAACGGCTGCCGACCCGCTCGCGTCGGCCGAGGCACACGCGGACATCCTGTCGTACTATGAGGAGTTGCTGGCCCGCCGCCGACGCGAACCCCAGGAGGACATGGTCACCGCGCTGGCGCACGGCACGGTCGACGGCGTTCCCCTCACCGACGAGGAGATCTTCCTCAACTGCGACGGGCTCGTCTCGGGAGGCAACGAGACCACCCGGCACGCGAGCGTCGGCGGCCTGCTGGCGCTGATGCGCCATCCGGCACAGTGGGCGTCGCTGCGCGAGGACCCGGAGCTGCTGCCGACCGCCGTGCAGGAGATCCTGCGGTTCACCAGCCCCGCGCTGCACGTGCTGCGCACCGCCACCGCCCCGGTCGAGATCGCCGGCCACGCCCTGGCCCCCGGAGACCAGGTCGCGCTGTGGCTGGCGGCCGGCAACCGCGACGACACGGTGTTCGAGGATCCCGACCGGTTCGACGTGACCCGGCGCCCCAACCCCCATCTCGCCTTCACGGCCGGGCCCCACTACTGCCTCGGCGCGGCACTCGCGACCCGGGAACTCACCGTCCTGTTCGGGGAACTGCTGCGCCGGGTCCGCGACGCCGAGTCGACCGGCCCTCCCCAGCGGACGCGGTCGATCCTGATCTGGGGCTACGACGCGCTGCCCGTACGGCTCGTCGCCGCCTGACCCACCGCGCGAGCCGAAGGAGGCGACGATGAGCGAGGAACGAGCCGCGCACGACGTACCCGGCGCGACGCGGCGGGAGGTGAGCCTCCCGGACGGCCGACGGGTGTCGTGCACCAGCCCCGCGGAGGCGCTGCTCATCTGGCGGGAGGCCACGGGCGACGGTCTGTACGGGTTCGCCGCACGCCAGTTGCGCCCCCACGACACGGTTCTCGACATCGGCGCCAACATCGGGCTGGTGTCGATCGCGTTCGCCGACACGCGGCGCGGGCTGCGGATCCTCTCCGCCGAACCCGTACCCGACGTCTTCGCCTGTCTGCGGGACAACCTCACCCGCCACGTCCCGGGAGCGACCGCGGTGCGCACCGCCGTGGGAGCCGTGCCCGGTACCCAGGACTTCACCTACTACCCGGCGGCCCCCGGCAACTCCGGCCTGTACGCCGACCGTGCGGCCGACGACGCCCTCACCAGGACCTTCCTCCGCCACGGCGGTCTCGACGAGGAGTCCGTCGACATGATGATCGACGGACTGCACGAGGGCCGGACCATCCAGGTCCCGGTCACCACCGTCTCCGACCTCATGCGCGAGCACGACCTCCGGTCCGTGGCACTGCTCAAGGTCGATGTCGAACGCGCGGAACTCGACGTCCTGCGCGGGGTCGACACCGCCGACTGGCCGCGCGTCGGCGCCGTCGTGGCCGAGGTCCACGACGAGGGCGACAGGCTCGCACAGCTGAGCGAGCTGCTGCGGGACATGGGCTTCTCCCTGCGGGTGCGGCAGGACCCCGCACTACGGGGCACCGAGATGTACGAGGTCTACGCCTACCGGGCGGAGCGCACCCGGCAACCGGTCGTGCCGTACGACGCCCATGAGGAGGCCGGCCGATGAGTGCCGAGCAGGCGGCGCTCGTCACGCTGGGCACCGAGCGGCCGAAGGCCGGCCGGACACTGGTCTGCGTGCCGCACGCCGGGGGCAGCGCCGTGGCCTTCCACTCCTGGCACCGGGTGTTCGGCCCGCGCGGTTTCACGGTCCGGGCCGTGCACTGGGACCGGCCCGACGGATCGGAAGGCCGCTCCGGTATCGGGTGCCGGGCCGCCGCCCTCGCGAGCGCGGTGCGCGAACTGCCGGAGCCGTGGATCCTGCTGGGCCACAGCCTCGGCGCGCTGATCGCCGCGGAGACGCTGCGCCTGCTGGAGGACTCGGCCGGGCCGCTCCCGGAGCGTACGGTGCTGTGCGCCGCCGCGCCTCCGGGCTCCCGGCGGACCTTTCCGCCCGATGTGCTCAGGGCGTCCGACGAGCACATGGCCGCCTACGTCCGACGGCTCGGCGGCACGGACGAAAGCCTCCTGACCGACCCCGAGTTCGGCCCGCGGCTCCTGGCCGGGCTCCGTGCCGACCTGGATCTGATCGAGCGGTACACACCGGATTTCACGCGCCCGTTGACGTCGCCGGTCTCGGTGTACGGGGCCGCGGCGGATCACGACGTCCCGGTCGAGTCGCTGGAGGGGTGGCGGGAGCTGGCCCCGGAAGCCCGGATACGCGTCTTCGACGGCACCCACTTCTTCCCGCACGAGGACCCGGCCGCGGTCTGCCGGGCGGTGACGGCGGACTGCGCGCGGGACGACCGCGACCGGGCCCGGGGCTAGACTCGCCCGATGGCGCCACACCGCTCGGGCCCGCGTTCCCCGCACGCCGTATTCGGAGCCGTCGTACGCGGAGCCGTCCGTGTCCGATAGGCCACCGAACCCCTATACGACCGCCGCGTTGGCCCGTCTCGTCCTCGCCGACCGGGCCCGCGACGCCGTCGACGAGGCGCTCCGCCTGGTTCCCACCCTGGACGACGACCGGCGCACCGCGCAGGAACTGCTGCTCCAGGCGCTCCGGGTGCGCTCGTGCGTCGACAGGCTGGTGGAGGCCGCCGTCCTGCACGCACGGGAGAACGGCACCGACTGGACCGGCATCGCGGTCGCGATGGGCATCCGCACCGAGTCCGTCGCCGAGCGGTGGCTGCCGCGGGAGCAGCGCTGGCAGGCCGGTTTGGCCCAGCCGATGCGGCACGAGCCCGGAGACGACCTCCCGGAACTGGCCATCCCCCAGGCCGCCTACGCGCCGGAGGCGTACGCCCACGACCTCGACGACTGGGCCGGCCGCCACCTCGATCCCGTCGAGAGCGAACGATGGCGCGACCGAGGGCTCGACGCGACCCGCCCCGTGTCCGGAGGCCTGACGCGGAACCCGGACGAGGCCGACACCGACGAACCGTGAGGGCACGGGGCATCCGTCCCGGACGGTCAGGCCGGCCGGGCTCCGTCCAGCCGCAGCGGCAGGCGCTCCAGCTTGCGCATGCCGGACACCGGCTGCCAGTTCAGCTCCTCGGGGCTCACGGCCAGTGACAGGGAGGGCCAGCGGATCAGCAAGCGGCCCAGGGCGATCTCGGCCTGATGGCGGGCCAGGCCGGCGCCGAGGCAGTAGTGCGGGCCGGCGCCGAAGGACATGTGCGTCTCCCCGCGGGTGCGGTGCCCGCGGGTGATGTCCAGACGCTCCGGGTCCGGGAACTCCCGAGGGTCGTGGTTGGCGCCGCTCAGCGCGGCCATCACCGCGTCCCCCGCCTGGAACGACGCCCAGCCGAGGTCGGCGTCCTCGGTGACGTAGCGCAGTCGCGACACCAGGACGGGCCCGCACCAGCGCAGCAGCTCGTGCACCGCCTGCGGCATCAGCTCCGGGTCGGCGCGGAGCAGCGCCAGTTGGTCGGGGTGGGTCAGCAGGGCCCAGACGCTGTTGGCGAGGAAGTTGGCCGTGGTGTCGTGTCCCGCGATGATCAGGCTGAGCACCATCGTGACCAGTTCCCGGTCGGTGAGACGGTCACCGTCCCGCGCCCGGATCAGCTCGCTGATCAGGTCGTCTGCCGGCCGGGCCCGGCGATGTTCGACCAGCGCCTGGGTGTGGTCCACGAGCGGTCCGAGCGTCTCGCCCAGCTTCTCCTGCTCGAACGACAGGGCGTGGGTCCAGTGCAGCCAGGCGGGCCGGTCGTCCATCGGCACGCCGACGAGTTCGCAGATCACCGTGATGGGCAGCGGATAGGCGAACAGGCTGAGGAAGTCGGCGACACCGCCCTCGGCGTGTTCCGCCATCTCGTCCAGGAGATCGTCCGTGAGCCGCTCGATGCGCGGACGGAGGGCGAGGATCCGCCGCGCGGCGAACGCGGGTGCCACCAGTCGCCGCAACCGGCTGTGGACCGCGCCGTCGTTGTCGAGGAGGGTGTCCGCGAGGTACGGGATGAGCTCCTCGGCGAGACCGAGCTTCCGCATCGCGTTGACCTGCATGAGCGGCGCACCGGCCGAGGCCGGATCGTTGGCGAACCGGGGGTCGGCGAGCACCGACCGTACGCCCTCGTGGCGTCCGACCACCCACATCAACGACCCGTCGAGCGAGCGCATGGGACAGGCGGCCGCCTGCTCCCGCAGATGCGTGTACACGGCGTGCGGGTCGGTGAGGACGTTGGGCGGCGGTGCCGGTACGCCGGGCGGCTGCTGCTGATCGTCGACAGGCTGACCACTCACGGATGCCCTCCGTATGCACCGAACGCGCTCGCTGCCCCCAACCCTCCGTTGCCCGGGCCCGCCGCCACAACCCTGGACTACGCGGTGTCCGCATCGGCTCATCCTGGGGTTCTTCTGGGGTGGTTCCCCTGGTGCGGTGAGCGACCGTCGTCGCGAAGGATTGCGGAAGATCTTCCGAAAGCACGACGGGGGCGATGTGAGCGTGGACGGATCTTCGGCAGGCATACGCGTACGCGCTGAATCGGCGTCATGACGGCCCCGGCGTACTCGCTCGACGGGGGACGCTCGCTGCACCGGTGGCTGCGGGACATGCGGACGCACCACCCGGTGCACCGCGATCCCCTCACCCGGGTGTGGACGCTCTACCGGCACGCCGACATCACACGGGCCACCGCCGACCCGGCCACCTTCTCGTCGGAGCTGTGGCGGTACCTGCCCGGGGAGATGGGCACCGGCGATCTCACCGCGGGCAATCTGACGGCGATGGACCCGCCCCGGCACCGCCTGGTGCGTGATCTGGTGAGCCGCTCGTTCACGGCTCGCGCGGTCGCGGGACTGCGGCCCAGGATCGAGGCCGTCACGGATCGACTGCTCGACGCCGTCGCCGACCGCGGCGAGATGGACGTCGTCGCCGATCTCTCCGATCCGCTGCCCGTCCTGGTGATCGCCGAGCTGCTCGGTCTGCCGGAGGAGGAGGGCGAACTGTTCCGCGACTGGGCACAGCGCCTGCTCTCCTTCGACAAGGGCGACCTGTCGGACGAGGCGGTCCGCAGACGCGTCACGGACACCCAGAAGGAACTGCTGGACCATCTGAGGGTCCATTGCCGGCGACGCCGGGCCGACCCCCAGGACGATCTGATCAGCCGTCTCACCCGGGCCGAGGTCGACGGGGAGCGGCTCACCGAGGAAGAGGTGGTGAACTTCGCCAACCTCCTCCTGCTCGCCGGCCATGTGACGACCACGCTGCTGCTGGCGAACGTCGTCCTCACACTCGCCGAGCACCCCGCCGCGGAGGCCGCGATACGCGCCGACCGCGCACTGATCCCCTCAGCCGTCGAGGAGACGCTCAGGTACCGGCCGGTGATCGTCAGCAACATGCGGGTCACCACCCGCCCGGTCACGGTCGGCACCGAGCGGCTGTCGGCGGGCCAGTTCGTGTCGCTGTCGTTCATCTCCGGCAACCGCGACGAACAGCGGTTCACCGACGCCGACCGGTTCGACATCCACCGTGACACCCGCCGACATCTGGGGTTCGGCCACGGCATCCACTACTGCCTGGGCGCCCCGCTGGCCCGCCTCGAACTGGGCATCGCGCTGGAGGCGATGCTCGACCGGTTCAGCCGGTTCGAGGTGACGGGCACGCCCGTCGACTACTACGACACACCCGGAGTCGCCGGTCCGCGTTCCCTGCACGTCGCCTTCCGCCACCACTGATCCCACACCACGGGTCGCCGCACCTGACGCGATCGTCGGTCACCCCCTCCTGCCGACCAGGTCCACGCGGAGAAAGCCATGAAACTCACCGAGGAACAACTCGCGAGCTACCACAACGACGGATTCGTCCTGCTGGAGAACGCGTTCTCCGGCGATGAGGTCGAGAACCTGTGCCTCGCGCTGGCAGAGGACGAGCACGTACCCGGCCCGTGGCTGATCACCGAGAACGACGGCGTCACCTCCCGGTCGATCTACGCCTCGCACACCCGCCACCCGGTCTTCGAACGGCTGGTGCGCACCGAGCGGCTGCTCGGCCCGGCCCGGCAGATCGCCGACGCCGACCTCTACGTCCATCAGATGAAGGTCAACTTCAAGCGGGCCTTCGGCGGCGGGGAGTGGGCGTGGCACCAGGACTACATCGTCTGGCGCGACGCCGACAACATGCCGGACGCCTCACAGGTCAATGTCGCGCTCTTCCTCGACGACGGCACCGAGTTCAACGGCCCGGTGATCTTCCTGCGCGGCTCGCACCGGCTGGGCACGCTGGACCGCGGCGCGTCCGCGCGGGACCACGGCGCCGGCCACATCGATCCCGACGCGTACTCCCTGACCCCCGTCGAACTCGCCGATCTGGTCAAGCGGCACGAGATGGTCAGCCCGAAGGGAGCGCGGGGCAGCGTGCTGCTGTTCAGCCCGCAGATCGTCCACGGCTCCGGGACCAATGTCTCCCCCTTCGCCCGCCGCCTGCTGATCCTCACCTACAACCCGGTGTCGGCCGCGCCGTCCCCGGTCGGCGCTCCGCGCCCCGAGCACCTCGTCGGCCGCGACCACACGCCGCTCCGGATCGACCGCGGCCGGTTCGACCGTCCCTGACCGCGATCGTCCCTGAACGCGACCGTCCCTGGCACGACGGTTCCCGAGCACGATCCGCCGCCCCGACGACCCGATGGAAGTGAGCATGAGCTCTGCTGATGTAGCGGCCGCGACTCGACTGCCCGGCGCGCGGCACACAATCGCCCGGCTGTACGAGTCGGTGGTCGAGGCGCACCCCGACGCGCCGGCGATCACCGACGGCAGCCGCTCGTGGTCGTACCGGGAGCTGAACGCGGCGGCCAACCGCGTCGCGTGGTGGCTGATCGGGCGGGGCGTCGGGCCCGAGCGGGCGGTGGGCGTCGCCCTCCCGCGCGGCCTCGACCAGGTCGCCGCGCTGCTCGGCACGCTCAAGGCGGGCGCCGTCTACCTGCCGCTCGACCCGGTCCTGCCGGCGGAGCGCATCGGATACCTGCTGGGCGACGCCGCGCCCGGCCTGGTCCTGACCGACGGCGCGGGCACCGGCTTCCCCGGGGCCGTCGACATCGGCGACCCGTCCGTCGTCGCCGCGTGGGCCGCGCACCCCGCCGACGACCCCGGGGACGACGACCGAATCCACGCGCTCACCGCGGACCACCTCGCGTACGTCATCTACACCTCCGGCTCCACCGGCACGCCGAAGGGCGTGGGCGTCAGTCACGGCAGCGCCGTCAACCTCGCCCGCACCGTCACCGGCCAGTACGCCCCCGGCGACACCCCGCGCGTGCTGCAACTGGCGTCGCTCGGCTTCGACGTGGCGATCTGGGAGCTGCTCACCGCCGTGGCCACCGGCGGCACCCTGGTCGTCCCCCGCGCCGAGCGACTCGTGGGCGACGACCTGCTCCGGGTGCTCCGCGAGGAGCGGATCACCTGTGTCACGCTCCCGGTACCGGTGCTGGCCTCGCTGCCGGCGGACGCCGAGAACCAGCTGCCCGACCTGACCACCGTGCACATCGGTGGCGAGACCTGCCCGCCCGAGCTGGTACGCCGCTGGTCGACGGGACGCCGGCTGATCAACGGCTACGGCGCCACCGAGACCACCGTCGCCGCCACCCTCACCGCGCCGCTGACCGGCACCCGCGCCCCGATCGGCACCCCCATCGAGCACACCCGCGTCCACGTCCTGGACGACGCGCTCGCGCACCTCCCCCCGGGAAAGCCGGGCGAGCTGTACGTCGCGGGCGCCAACGTGGCACGCGGATATCTGCGCCGCCCCGGCCTGACCGCCACCCGCTTCCTCGCCGACCCCTACGGGCCGCCCGGCGCACGGATGTACCGTACCGGCGATGTCGGAGTGCGCCACCCGGACGGACGGCTGGAGTTCCTGCGCCGCGCCGACGACCAGGTCAAGATCCGAGGCGCCCGGGTCGAGCCCGGCGAGCTCGAAGCGGTGCTGCGGCGGCGGGCCGACATCGTGGACGCGGCCGTCGCCGTACGCGCCGACACCCGCGGCGAACAGCGCCTCGTCGCCTACGTGGTGCCGTCCCCGTCCGGCACGCCGAGCGCGGCGGAGCTGCGCGACGAACTGCGCGCCGCACTGCCGCCCTCCCTCGTCCCGGCGAGCGTCGTGCCCCTCGACAGCCTGCCGCTGACCCCGAACGGCAAGGTCGACCGCGACGCCCTCCCCGACCCCCGCCACACCCCCGCCGGGCTCCAGCGGACCGCGCGCGGTCCGCTGGAGGACATGCTGCGGACGCTGTTCGCCGAGATCCTCGAACTGCCGGGGATCGGCTTCGACGACGACTTCTTCGACCTGGGCGGACACTCCCTGCTGGCCGGCCGGCTCATCGGCCGGATCCGGGGCGCCCTCGGCCTCCACGTCGACATGCGGGACTTCTTCGAGAGGCCGACCCCGGCGGCCCTCGCCGCACACCTCCAGCGGCAGGAGGCCGGCCCGGCCCGCCCGGAGCTGACCCCGCTGCCACGGCCCGAGCGGATCCCGCTGTCCTACGCACAGGCACGCCTGTGGTTCCTCCACCGGCTCGAAGGCCCGTCGGCGACCTACAACATGCCGCTCGTCCTCCACCTGACCGGCGTGGTCGACACCGCCGCGCTCGCGGAGGCCCTGGCCGACGTCGTCCGGCGCCACGAACCGCTGCGCACCCTCTTCCCCGAGATCGACGGACAGCCGTACCAGCTGATCACCGACCCCGACGAGATACGCCCCGACCTGCCCGTCCGCCGGATCGACGCGGCGGACCTGGACGAAGAACTGCGCCGATCCGCGCGGTACGCATTCGACCTGGCCCGGCAGCTTCCCATCCGGGCCGAACTGCTCGTCCTCGGCCCCGACGAGTCCGTGCTGACGCTCGTCATCCACCACATCGCCGGTGACGGCTGGTCCGGGGCGCCGCTGGCCCGCGACCTGGTCACCGCCTACTCCGCGCGGCGCGACGACACGGCACCGCAGTGGCTGCCGCTCCCGGTCCAGTACGCCGACTACACGCTCTGGCAGCGAGCGCTGCTCGGCGACGAGAACGACCCGGCCGGCCCCCTGAGCGAGCAGTCGCGGTACTGGCGCGAGCAACTCGCCGAGCTGCCCGACGAGATCACCGTGCCCGGCGACCGGCCCCGCCCCGCCGTGGCGACCTACCGGGGCGGCGTCGTCCCGATCACCCTGGACGCCGAACTGCACGCCGCCGTCACGGAACTCGCCCGGGACAACGGCGCCACCGTCTACATGGTTCTGCAGGCGACCCTCGCGGCCCTGCTGACCCGGCTCGGCGCGGGCACCGACATCGCCATCGGCGCCGGTGTCGCCGGCCGGTCCGAGCCCGCCCTCGACGACCTGGTCGGACTGTTCGTCAACATGCTGGTGCTGCGCACCGACACGTCCGGCTCGCCGAGGTTCACGGAACTGCTCGACCGGGTGCGCGACACCAGCCTCGCGGCGTACAGCCATCAGGACATCCCGTTCGAGCAGCTGGTCGAGAGCCTCAACCCGCACCGGAGTGCCGGGCGCCAATCGCTGTTCCAGGTCGCCCTGGTCCTGCAGAACAACACCTCCGTCCCGTTCGACCTGCCCGGACTCCGGGTACGCGCCGAGACGGTGCCGACCGGCACCGCCCGCTTCGACCTCTCCCTGAGCGTCACGGAAAGCACGACACCCGACGGCACCCCGGCCGGCATCGGCGGCACGGTGGAGTACGCCGCCGACCTCTACGACCGGCCGACGGTGGAGGCCGTCGTCGAGCGCTGGACCCGGCTGATCCGCCAGGTCGTGGCGGACCCCGGCCGCCGGATCGACACCCTGGACGTCATCACCCCCGGCGACGAGTCCCGGCTGGCCCAATGGCGCCGGGACGAGCGCGACGTCGAGCCGCTGACCTTCAGCGATCTGTTCGAACGGCAGGCGGCGGCCACCCCCCACGCCGTCGCCGTGAGCGACGGCGCCGACACCTGGACCTACGGCGAGCTGAACCGGCACGCCAACCGCGTCGCCGGCCGGCTCATCGACCGGGGCATCGGCCCGGAGGACCTGGTCGGCATCGCGATGCCGCGCTCCGCCCGCCTGGTCGCCGCCCTGCTCGGAGTGCTCAAGGCCGGTGCGGCGTACGTACCGGTGGACCTCGTCTTCCCGGCAGGACGCAACCGGCACGTGCTCACCGACTCGGCCCCCCGGCTGGTGCTGACCTCCCGCGCCGGAGCCGAGGACCTGCCCTCCGACCTGACCTGCGAACTGGTCGTGGTCGACGAGGACGGGTTCACGCGTGGGCGGCCGGGCCGGGAGGAGAACCCCACCGACGGTGACCGCGTCCGGCCCATGGACGTCGACAACCCGGCGTACGTCATCTACACCTCCGGTTCGACCGGCCGCCCCAAGGGCGTCGTGGTGACCCACCGCGGTCTCGCCGCCTTCGCCGAGACCCTGCGGCAACGCTGCGCGGCGGACGGGAACAGCCGCGTGTTGCAACTGTCGTCGCCCAGCGTGGACGCCTCGGTACTGGAGATGGTGTGGGCGTTCACCTCCGGGGCCCGGCTGTGCATCGCCGGCCAGCACCGTCTGGCGGGCGACGAACTCGCCCAGGCGCTCGCCGAGCACCACATCACCCACGCGCACATCCCGCCGTCCGCGCTGAGCACCCTGGCACCGGAGACGGCCGGCCGGCTGCCCGAGTTCCGGATGCTCAGCGTCGGAGCGGAGGCGTGCCCGCCCGAACTCGTGCGCCTGTGGCTGCCGGGCCGCGAGTTCGTGAACGCCTACGGCCCGACCGAGTGCACCGTCGCCGCCTCGCACACCTTCCCGCTGACCGAGGCACGCGCACCGATCGGCAGGCCGGTGCTCGACGCCGAACTGCACGTCCTGGACACGACCCTCCGGCCCGCCGCCCCCGGCGTCCCGGGCGAGCTGTACATCGGCGGCGCGGGCCTGGCCAGGGGCTACCTCGGCCGGGGCGGCCTGACGGCGTCACGGTTCGTCGCGAACCCGTTCGGCGCCCCCGGTGCGAGGATGTACCGGACCGGCGACGTCGTCCGCTGGAACGCCGACGGCGAACTGGAGTACCTGGGACGCTCCGACGAGCAGGTGAAGGTCCGGGGCTTCCGCGTCGAACCCGGCGAGATCGAGCGCGTCCTCGCGAGCCAACCGTCCGTGGAGCGGGCGGTGGTGGTGCCGCGCCGGGACCGTTCGGGAGCCGTCTCCCTCGCCGCGTACACCGTGCTGGCGGCCGAGGCGACGAACGAGGGCTTCGACGATCAGCTCTCCGAGTGGAACGACCTCTACGACCAGGTCTACACGGGCTTCTCCGGCGACGCGGGCAATGACTTCGTGGGCTGGAACAGTTCGTTCACCGGCGGCCCGATCCCCGTCGAGGAGATGCGGGCATGGCAGCGGGCCGCTGTGGACGCGGTGCTGCGGTTCCGCCCCGGCCGGGTCCTGGAGATCGGCGCGGGTTCCGGTCTGCTGATGGCCCCGCTGGCGGACGAGGTCGACGAGTACTGGGGCACCGACCTCTCGCAGGTCTCCGTCGACAGGCTCCGCGACTTCGCCCGCCAACGCGGCTGGGACCACGTGCGGTTGACGTGCCGGCCCGCGCACGACCTCTCCGGCCTCCCCCACCACCACTTCGACACCGTCGTCATCAACTCGGTGGTGCAGTACTTCCCGAGCGCCGACTATCTGCGCGACGTGCTGACGCGGGTCATGGACCTCCTCGCCGACGGCGGCAGGGTGATCGTCGGCGACGTCCGGCACTACGGACTGCTCCGGGTGTTCCAGACGGCCGTGCACGACTTCCGCGGCACTCCAGGGGCACGGGCAGCGGTCGAGCGCGCGATCGCGGTGGAGAAGGAACTGCTGCTGGCTCCGGAGTTCTTCACCTCCTTCGAGCATCCGGCCCTCTCCGGCGTCGAGGTGTCGCTGAAGGCGGGCGGGGCGTCGACCGAACTCTCCGGCTACCGCTACGAGGTCGTCCTGCACACCGCACCGGCGCGGCGGCTCGCGGACCTGCCCGTCCTCGTATGGGGCCGCGACCTCACCGATCCGGACCAGCTGACCGGCCCGGCACGGGTGACCCACATCCCGAACCCCCGGCTGGCCGACGGCGTCGCCGCGGTACGGGCGCTGGACGGCGCCGACGCGGTGCCGCCCACGTCAGAGCCCGAGCTGGACCCCGAGGCGGTACGGCGCTGGGCGGCGGCACACGGCATGCGGGCGGTGCCGACCTGGTCGTCGCAGCGCTGGAACACCTACGACGTCGTGCTGACGGACGCCCCCGAAGCGGAGCCGCTGGCCGAGGTGTACCGCCCCGCAGCGGCCGTCGAGCAGGCCAACGTGCCCGCCGTGGCCCGTACGGTCGGCGAACTGGTTTCCGAACTGCGCTCGACCCTGAAGGGGCTACTGCCGGACTACATGGTTCCGGCGACGATCACCCCGATCGAGCGGATCCCGGTCACCCCGAACGGAAAGATCGACCGCCGAGCGCTGCCGGACCCGGAGGTCATGGTCTCGGACGGCCGACGGCCACGCACCCCGCAGGAGCAGATCCTGTGCGAGCTGTACGCCGACATCCTGGGCCTGGAGCGCGTCGGGCCCGACGACAGCTTCTTCGACCTGGGCGGCCACTCCCTGCTCGCCACCCGGCTGACCAGCCGCATCCGCTCGGTCCTGGGCGTCGAGGCCCTCCTGCGCCAGATCTTCGCGGCGCCTTCGCCGGCGGAGCTGGCGGTGGTGCTCGGGGAGGGGCAGGGCCGGGTGCAGACTGCCTTGGAGCGGATGGCGCGGCCTGAGTTGTTGCCGTTGTCCTCGGCCCAGCAGCGGTTGTGGTTCCTGCACCGGCTGGAGGGCTCGTCGGCGACGTACAACTCGCCGTTGGCGATCCGGTTGTCCGGTGCGTTGGACGTGGTGGCGTTGCGGGCGGCGCTGGGTGACGTGGTGGGTCGCCATGAGGCACTGCGGACGGTGTTCGCCGAATCGGATGGAATGCCGTATCAGCGGGTCCTTGATACCGCTGAGGTCGATCTGCCCGTGCACGAGGTCTCCGAGGAGGAACTGCCGGGGGCACTGCGGGAGGCCGCCCGTTACGCCTTCGACCTCTCACGTGAGATCCCCTTGCAGGCCCGGTTGTTCACTACGCGTCGTGACGAGTGGGTGCTGCTGCTGGTCGTGCACCACATCGCCGCCGATGGCTGGTCGCTGGGGCCGTTAGCCCGTGACCTGACGACGGCGTACGGGGAACGCGCGGCGGGCCGTGCCCCGTCGTGGGCGCCGCTGCCTGTGCAGTACGCGGACTACACGCTCTGGCAGCGACAACTCCTCGGCGACGACACCGACCCGGACAGCACGATTGGGCGCCAGCTCGCTTATTGGCGGGATCAGTTGGCTGGTCTGCCTGAGCAGGTGACCTTGCCGACCGACCGCGCGCGCCCGCAGACGGCGTCCTACGCGGGCGACGTGTGCATGTTCCGTATCGAAGCCGACCTGCACGCCGATCTGCTCGCGCTGGCACGACACAGCGGTGCCACGCTCTTCATGGTGCTCCAAGCCGCCCTCGCCGCGGTGCTGACACGGTCCGGCGCGGGCACCGATGTGCCCATCGGCAGCCCCATCGCCGGGCGCACCGACGACGCACTCGACGACCTGGTCGGCTTCTTCGTCAACACCCTCGTCCTCAGGACCGACACCTCCGGAAACCCGGAATTCGACGAGTTGCTGCGCCGGGTACGCGACACCTCCCTCGCCGCCTACGCCCACCAGGACGTGCCCTTCGAGTACCTGGTGGAGAAACTCAACCCCCAGCGCAGCACCGCCCACAGCCCCCTCTTCCAAGTCCTGCTGGCCTTCCAGAACAACCCCGAGACCAGCTTCGACCTGCCCGGCCTGCGCGCCGAGCCGGACGAGATCGTCACCGGTGTGTCCCGGGTCGACCTCACCCTCAACATCACCGAGACGTTCGGCGGCGACGGCTCACCGCAGGGCATCCGGGGCGCCGTCGAGTACGCGACCGATCTGTACGACGCGAGCACCGTCGAGTCGTTCACCGCTCGCCTCGTACGGATGCTGCGGACGGCCGTCGAGGACCCGGGCCGCCGCATCAACGGCGTCGACCTGCTCTCCGACGAGGAGACCGCGACGGTCCTCGCCCTGTCCGGACGCGACACCGAGGCCCCCGGACAGCTGGTCTGGCCGTCGGTCTTCGAAGCCACGGCCTCCGCGACCCCGGACGCGACGGCCGTGGTCGAGGGAGACCTCAGCTGGTCGTACGCGGAGCTCAACGCACACGCCAACCGCATCGCCCGGTACCTGATCGGGCGGGGTGTGGGCGCCGAGGACATCGTGGGCGTGCTCATGCCGCGCAGCGCGACACAGATCGCCACCCTCCTCGGGATCGGCAAGGCCGGCGCCGCGTTCCTGCCGATCGACCCGGCCTACCCGGCGGAACGGGTCGGCTATCTCGTCGCGGACGCGGGGCCGAAGCTCCTGCTCACCGACACCGCCCACGCGGACACGGCCGCCGGGAGCGCCGCGACCACGACGGCCTTCGCCAGGATCGACACCATCACGGTCGACGACCCGGCCTTGGCCTCCGCTCTCCGGGACCTGCCGGCGACCGACCCGACCGACGCCGACCGCCGGACCGCCCTGCGGGTCGAGCACCCGGCGTACGTCATCTACACCTCCGGGTCCACGGGCCGGCCCAAGGGCACGGTCGTCACCCACTCGGGTCTGTCCGCACTGGCGGTCAGCGGTGGCGAGCGGGCGGACATCGACCGGGGCAGCCGGGTGCTGCAGCTCACCTCGCCGAGCTTCGACGTCTCCGTCTTCGAGTTCCTCACCACGTTCCACGCGGGCGCCGTCCTGGTGATGCCCCAACCCGGTCGGCTGTCGGGTGAGGAGTTGGCGGCGATATTGGCGGGTGCGGGGGTATCTCATGCGTTTGTGCCGCCGTCGGTGCTGGCCACGTTGCCCGACGACGCGGCAGACGGACTGCCGGGACTGCGGAGCCTGGTCGTCGGGGGCGAGGCGTGTTCGGCGGAGTTGGTCCGTCGCTGGTCGGTGGGTCGGCGGATGACGAATCTCTACGGTCCGACGGAGACCACGGTGGCGGCGTCGGTGAGCCGTCCGCTGTCGGGCAGTGCCCATCCGATCGGTGCCCCGCTCGCCGGGACGCGGGTGTATGTGCTGGACGCCGGTTTGGGGCTGGTGCCCAGGGGTTCGCGCGGTGAGTTGTACATCGCCGGTGCCGGGGTGGCCCGCGGCTATCTGGGCCGGTTCGGGCTGACCGCCTCCCGCTTCGTCGCCGACCCGTACGGCCCGCCCGGTTCGCGGATGTACCGGACCGGCGATGTGGTCCGGTGGAACGCCGACGGGGAACTCGAATACCTCGGCCGCTCCGACCATCAGCTCAAGATCCGGGGCATCCGCGTCGAGCCCGGCGAGGTCGAGGCCGCACTGCTGCGGCAGCCCGGCGTCTCACGGGCCGTCGTGGTCGCCCGTCCCGATCAGCACGGCTTCCAGACGCTGTACGCGTATGTCACGACCGGCGAGGAGCCGGCCGACGCCGCCCGGCTGCGCGAGGAGCTGCGCCGCGAACTGCCCGACTATCTGGTGCCGGCCGCGGTCGTCGTGCTCGGCGAGTTTCCGCTGACCCCGAACGGCAAGCTGGACCGCGACGCGCTGCCCTTGCCACGCCCGGTCACCACGGGCGTGGACGACCGATCGCCGGGCACGCCGCAGGAGGAGATCCTGCGGTCGGTGTTCGCCGACGTCCTCGGGATCACCCGGGTCGGCGCCGAGGACAACTTCTTCGACCTCGGCGGCCACTCCCTCCTGGCCGGCCGGCTGATCTCACGGATACGCGGCACGCTCGGCGTCGATGTGTCGATGCGGACCTTCTTCAACGCCCCGACCCCCCGGCGCCTCGCCGACCGGCTGGTGGAAGGCGGTCCCGTCCCCGCCCGGCTGCGGCCGATGCCCCGCCCCGAGGTCCTGCCGCTGTCGTTCGCCCAGCAGCGCCTGTGGTTCCTGCACAAGCTGGAAGGCCCCTCGGCGACCTACAACTCCCCGCTGGCGATCCGGCTCTCCGGTGACCTGGACGTCCCGGCGCTGCGGGAGGCGCTGGCCGACGTCGTCGCCCGGCACGAGGCGCTGCGCACCGTCTTCGCCGAGCAGGGCGCCACCCCGTGCCAGCGAATCCTGGACGTGGCCGAGGCCGTGCCCGGGCTGGAGATCCGGGAGACCACCGAGGAGGAACTGCCGCAGGCTCTGCGCGAGGCGGCCCGGTACGAGTTCGACCTGGCCCACGAGATCCCGCTGCGGGCGTGGCTGTTCACGACCGGGCCCGGCGAGTGGGCGCTGACGCTGGTCCTCCACCACATCGTCGCGGACGGCTGGTCGCTGCAGGTCCTGGTGTCCGACCTGACGGCCGCGTACACCGGCCGCCGGGCCGGCACCGCACCGTCGTGGCGACCGCTCGCCGTGCAGTACGCCGACTACACCCTCTGGCAGCGTGAGCACCTCGGCACCGACGACGATCCCGGCAGCGTCTTCAGCCGCCAGGTCGCCTACTGGCTGGAGGAACTGGCGGACCTGCCCGACCAGATGACCCTGCCCACCGACCGGCCGCGTCCCGCCGTCGCCGGCTACCACGGCGAGACGGTCACCTTCGACCTCGACGCCGAACAGCATGACCAACTCGTCCACCTGGCCCGGGAGACCGGCACCACTCTGTTCATGATCCTTCAGACGGGCCTCGCCGGGGTGCTGACCCGTCTCGGCGCCGGAACCGACATCGCGGTCGGCTCCCCCATCGCCGGGCGCACCGACGACCGCCTGGAGGACCTGGTCGGTCTCTTCGTCAACATGCTGGTGCTGCGCACCGACACCGCCGGCGATCCCACGTTGCGCGACCTGCTCACCCGGGTGCGCGAGACCTCCCTGGCCGCCTACGCCCACCAGCACATGCCCTTCGAGTACCTGGTGGAGCGGCTCAACCCGCACCGGTCCGCCGCCCACCACCCGCTCGTGCAGATCCTGTTCGGACTCCAGAACACCGCGAAGCAGAACATCGACCTGCCGGGCGTCACCGCCTCCGGCACCTCGATCGACACCGGCGTCTCCCGCGTCGACCTCTCCATCAACATCGTCGAGGCCGCCGCACCCGACGGCTCCGCGGCCGGTCTGACCGGTGTGCTGGAGTTCTCCACGGATCTGTACGACCGCTCCACGATCGAGGCGTTCACAGCACGCTGGGTGCGCGTCCTCCAAGCCATGGTGACCACACCGGGAGCCCGGCTGAGCGAGGTGGACCTGCTCGCTGCCGACGAGCGGGCCCGGCTGCTGGAGCAATGGGGCACGGCGACAACCGACACCGACACGGCGACCCTGGCGGAGCTGTTCGAGCGTCGTGTCACGGCGACTCCGGACGCGGTGGCGGTGGTCGAGGGAGATCTCAGCTGGTCGTACGCGCAGCTCAACGCACACGCCAACCGCGTCGCCCGGTACCTGATCGAGCGGGGCGTGGGCGCCGAGGACGTCGTGGGTGTGCTCATGCCGCGCGGTGCGCGGCAGATCGCGGCCGTACTGGGCGTGACCAAGGCAGGGGCGGCGTTTCTGCCGATCGACCCCGCCTATCCGCAGGCACGGGTGGACTATCTGTTGCGGGACGCCGAACCGGCATTGGTCATCGACGAGTCGGACTCGTTCGAGGGACTGCCCGACCACGACCTCGGTGACGGGGACCGGGTGCGTCCGGTGACAGTCGACCACCCGGCATACGTGATCTACACCTCCGGCTCGACCGGCATGCCCAAGGGCGTCGTCGTGACCCACCGCGGACTCGCGAGCCTGGCGGCGACCCAGCGGCGGCTCGGGGCCGGTGAGGGCTCCCGGGTGCTGCAGTTCGCCGCGCTCGGCTTCGACGCCACGGTCTGGGAGCTCGTGATGACCCTCGGCTCGGGCGCCACTCTGGTGCTGCCCGAGACCGACCGGCTCGCCGGCGAGGACCTGGCGGCCGTCCTGCGCGAACAGCGCGTCACCCACCTCACCCTGCCGCCCACCGTGCTGGCGACCCTGCCCGCGGAGGCCGCCGCCCACCTGCCCGACCTCCACACCCTGGTGGTGGCGGGCGAGGCGTGCACACCCGAGCTGACCGCGCGATGGTCGCCCGGCCGCCGCATGGTCAACGCCTACGGCCCCACCGAGTCGACCGTCTGCGCGTCCATGAGCGGGGAACTGTCACCCGGGTCCCCGCCTATCGGCGGTCCGGTGGCCAACACCCGGTTGTACGTGCTGGACGAGTCGCTGGGACTGGTGGCACCGGGCGTGCCGGGCGAGCTGTACATCGCGGGCGAGGGCCTGGCCCGGGGATACGGCCGGCGTCCGGCCCTGACGGCATCGCGCTTCCTCGCCGACCCCTACGGCCCGGCCGGAACACGGATGTACCGCACAGGCGACCTCGTCCGCTGGAACACCGACGGGGAACTGGACTACCTCGGCCGCACCGACGAACAAGTCAAGATCCGGGGCTTCCGCGTCGAACCCGGCGAGGTGGCGTCCGCGCTGCTCCGGCACCCCGCTGTCGCCCAGGCCGCCGTGATCGTCCGGCCCGGCCCCGACGACGACCTGCAACTCCTGGCATACGCCGTGCCGGCCGCCGGACGGGTCCTGGACGGCGGCGAACTGCGTGCTTGGTCGCAGCACGAGCTGCCCGAGCACCTGGTGCCGTCGGCCGTCGTCGTGCTGGACGAGATTCCCCGCACCGCGCACGGGAAGATCGACGAGCGGGCACTGCCGGACCCCGAGCAGACCGGAGGCCGTACACGCGCACCGCGTACACCGCAGGAAGAACTGCTCTGCCTCCTCTTCGCCCAGGTCCTCGACGTGCCCCAGGTAGGGCCCGACGACAGCTTCTTCGACCTGGGCGGCCACTCCCTGCTCGCCACCCGGCTCATCATCCGCATCCGCAAGACGTTCCACTGCGAGCTGGCACCCCGCGCCCTGTTCACGGCGCCTTCGCCGGCGGAGCTGGCGGTGGTGCTCGGGGAGGGGCAGGGCCGGGTGCAGACTGCCTTGGAGCGGATGGCGCGGCCCGAGTTGTTGCCGCTGTCCTCGGCCCAGCAGCGGTTGTGGTTCCTGCATCGACTGGAGGGCCCGTCGGCGACGTACAACTCGCCATTGGCGATCCGGCTGTCGGGCGCGCTGGACGTGATGGCGTTGCGGGCGGCGCTGGGTGACGTGGTGGGCCGTCATGAGGCGCTGCGGACGGTGTTCGCCGAGTCGGACGGGGTGCCGTATCAGCGTGTTCTTGATACCGCTGAGGTCGATCTGCCCGTGCACGAGGTCTCCGAGGAGGAACTGCCGGGGGCACTGCGGGAGGCTGCCCGTTACGCCTTCGATCTCTCGCGTGAGATCCCCTTGCAGGCCCGGTTGTTCACCACGGGACCGGACGAGTGGGTGCTGCTGCTGGTCGTGCACCACATCGCCGCCGACGGCTGGTCGCTGGGGCCACTGGCCCGTGACCTGGCCAAGGCGTACACCGATCGCCGGGCGGGCCATGGTCCGTCGTGGACACCCTTGCCGGTGCAGTACGCGGACTACACGCTCTGGCAGCGACAGCTCCTCGGCGACGACACCGACCCCGACAGTGTCACTGGGCGGCAACTGACCTACTGGCGGGATCAGTTGGACGGCCTGCCGGAGCAGGTGACCCTGCCGACCGACCGCCCACGGCCCCAGGCCGCGTCCTACGCGGGCGACGTGCACATGTTCCGTATCGAGGCCGACCTGCACGCCGATCTGCTCGCGCTGGCACGGCACAGCGGTGCGACGCTCTTCATGGTGCTCCAAGCCGCCCTCGCCGCGGTGCTGACACGCTCCGGCGCGGGCACCGATGTGCCCATCGGCAGCCCCATCGCCGGGCGCACCGACGACGCACTCGACGACCTGGTGGGCTTCTTCGTCAACACCCTCGTCCTCAGGACCGACACCTCCGGAAACCCGGAATTCGACGAATTGCTGCATCGCGTACGCGACACCTCCCTCGCCGCCTACGCCCACCAAGACGTGCCCTTCGAGTACCTGGTGGAAAAGCTCAACCCCCACCGCAGCACCGCCCACAGCCCCCTCTTCCAGGTCCTGCTCGCCTTCCAGAACAACCCCGAGACCAGCTTCGAACTGCCCGGCCTGCGCACCCGCATGGAGGGCGTCAGCACGGGGCTGTCCCGCGTCGACCTGTTCATCAGTCTCGCCGAGCAGCAGGACGCCGACGGTGCCGCCGGTGTCATCGGCGCCGTCGAATACGCCACCGACCTGTACGACGCGGCGACCATCGATGCCTTCATCGGGCGCTGGCTGCGGTTCCTGGCCGCCGTCGCACTCGACCAGGGGCAGCGGATCGGGTCCGTCGACCTGCTGCTCGATGGAGAGCGCGACCAGCTGACCGGCTGGGCGTCCACCGAGCCGACGGTACGTCCGACGACCCTTACCCAGCTGTTCGAACGTCGCGTCACGGCGACCCCGGACGCGACGGCCGTGGTCGAGGGAGACGTCAGCTGGTCGTACGCGCAGCTCAACGCACACGCCAACCGTGTCGCCTGGCATCTCATCGGACGCGGTGTGGGCGCCGAGGACATCGTGGGCGTGCTCATGCCGCGCAGCGCGACACAGATCGCCACCCTGCTTGGAATCGGCAAGGCCGGCGCCGCGTATCTGCCGATCGACCCGACCTATCCGCAGGCCCGGGTGGAGTACCTGTTGCGGGACGCCGAGCCGGCGCTGGTGATCGACGATTCGGAGGTGTTCGAGGGCCTGCCCGAGCACGACCCCGGTGACGAGAACCGCGTCCGGCCGGTCCACGTCGACAACCCGGCGTACGTCATCTACACCTCGGGCTCCACCGGCCTTCCCAAGGGCGTAGTGGTGACCCACCGGGGCCTGGCCGCGCTCGCCGCCGGCACGGGTGAGCGTACCGACGTCGACAGCGACAGCCGGGTGCTGCTCCTGGCGTCGCCGAGCTTCGACGCCTCCGTCCTCGAACTGATGATGGCCATCGGCGCAGGCGCAGCCCTCGTCGTCGCCCGCGAGAAACGGCTCGCCGGTGAGGAGTTGGCGGCGTTGTTGGCGGGTGCGGGGGTGTCGCACGCGTTCGTGCCGCCGTCGGTGCTGGCCACGTTGCCGGACGACGCGGCAGACGCACTGCCGGGACTGCGCAGCCTGATCGTCGGTGGCGAGGCGTGTTCAGCGGAGTTGGTCCGTCGCTGGTCGGTCGGTCGGCGGATGACGAACCTGTACGGTCCGACGGAGACCACGGTGGCGGCGTCGGTGAGCCGTCCGCTGTCGGGGAGCGCGCACCCGATCGGCGCTCCACTCGCCGGAACCCGGGTGTATGTGCTGGACGCGGGTTTGGGGCTGGTGCCTCGGGGTTCGCGCGGTGAGTTGTACATCGCCGGTACCGGGGTGGCCCGCGGCTATCTGGGCCGGTTCGGGCTGACGGCATCCCGCTTCGTCGCTGATCCGTACGGCCCGTCCGGTTCGAGGATGTACCGGACCGGCGACATCGTCCGCTGGAATGCCGACGGCGAACTCGAGTACCTGGGCCGCTCCGACCATCAGCTGCAGATCCGGGGCATCCGCGTCGAGCCCGGCGAGGTCGAGGCCACGTTGGCGGCGCACCCGGATGTGGCCCGTGCCGCCGTGGTGGTCCGCGGTGATCGACGGGGCGACCCCGCGCTGGTCGGCTACCTGGTCCCCGCACGCCCCGGCGTCGACTCCGCGGCCGTACGCGAGGACCTCCGCCGGCTGCTGCCCGACCACCTGGTACCGGCCGCGCTCATGGCGCTGCCCGAGTTCCCGCTCACGCCGAACGGCAAGATCGACCACGAGGCGTTGCCGGAACCCGACTTCGCTACCTCGGGTGGACGGGAACCCCGCACGCCGGAGGAAGAGATCCTGTGCGGGCTCTTCGCCGAGATCCTCGGACTGGACCGGGTCGGTGTGGAGGACAGCTTCTTCGACCTGGGTGGCCACTCCCTGCTGGGCACCCGGCTGATCAGCCGAATCCGTGCCGAACTCGGCATCGAGGTCCGGCTGCTCACCCTCTTCGAGGCGTCGACCCCGGCCGCGCTGGCACGGGCCGTTCTCGAAGCGAACTCCCCCGCCAGGGCCGCCCTCGTGACGTTGCCGCGCCCCGAGGTGCTGCCGCTGTCGTTCGCCCAGCAGCGGCTGTGGTTCCTGCACAAGCTGGAAGGCCCCTCGCCGACCTACAACATGCCGTTCACACTGCGCCTGACGGGCCCCCTCCAGGTGCCCGCGCTACGGTTGGCGCTGACCGATGTGGTCGCCCGGCACGAGGCGCTGCGCACCGTCTTCGGCGAGCACGACGGTGCGCCGTACCAGCGAATCCTGGACATGGCCGAGGTCACGATCCAGCTCCCCGTGCGCGAGGCCGACGTCGCCGCCCTGGACGAGGAGGTGCGGGACGCGGCACGCCACCGGTTCGATCTGGCCGCCGAGATCCCGCTGCGGGCCTCGCTGTTCGTGGTCGGCCACGACGAGTGGGTGCTGACGCTGGTCCTCCACCACATCGTCGCCGACGGCTGGTCACTGCGGCCGTTGGCCCGCGACCTGGCGGCGGCGTACGCCGCGCGCGAGGCCGGCCGGGCCCCGGAGTGGTCCCCGCTGCCGGTGCAGTACGCCGACTACAGCCTCTGGCACCGGGAACTGCTCGGGGACGACACGGACCCCGACAGCGAGTTCGGCCGCCAGCTCGCGTTCTGGCGGGAACGGCTCGCCGGCCTGCCGGAACAGGTGACCTTGCCCACCGACCGCCCCCGGCCGGCGGTGGCCAGTTACCAGGGCGACGTCAGCACCTTCCAGGTCGACCACGGACTGCACGACGAGCTGATGGCGCTGGCCCGGCAGACCGGCTCGACGCTGTTCATGGTGCTTCAGGCGGCGCTGTCCGCCCTGCTGACCCGGTCCGGCGCCGGGACGGATGTGGTCGTCGGCGCGGGCGTGGCCGGCCGCACCGACGAACAACTCGACGACCTGGTCGGATTCTTCGTCAACATGGTGGTACTGCGCACCGACACGTCCGACGACCCGACCTTCGCCGAACTGCTCCAGCGCGTACGCGACACCAGCCTCGCCGCGTACGCGCACCAGGACATTCCCTTCGAGTACCTCGTAGAGAAGATCAACCCGCTGCGGTCGGCGTCGCATCAGTCGCTGTTCCAGATCGCCATGGTCCTGCAGAACAACGCCGAGGCCGACTTCACCCTCTCTGACCTGCGGGTACGGCAGGAGGGACAGGGCACCGGCACCTCCCGCTTCGACCTGTCGCTGAGCCTCACCGAGACCACCTCGTCCGACGGCTCCGCGGCCGGTCTGACCGGTGTGGTGGAGTTCTCCACGGATCTGTACGACCGTTCCACGATCGAGGCGTTCACAGCACGCTGGGTGCGCGTCCTCCAAGCCATGGTGACCACACCAGGGGCCCGGCTGAGCGAGGTGGATCTGCTCGGTCCCGACGAGCGGGCCCGGCTGCTGGACCAGTGGGGCACGGCGAAGACCGACACCGACACGGTGACCTTGGCGGAACTGTTCGAGCGCCGAGTCACGGCGACTCCGGACGCGACCGCCGTGGTCGAGGGAGACCTCAGCTGGTCGTACGCACAGCTGAACGCGCACGCGAACCGTGTCACCCGGTATCTGATCGAGCGCGGCGTGGGCGCCGAGGACGTCGTGGGCGTGCTCATGCCGCGCGGTGCGCGGCAGATCGCGGCCGTACTGGGCGTGGCCAAGGCGGGAGCGGCGTATCTGCCGATCGACCCGGCCTATCCGCAGGCACGCGTGGAGTACCTGTTGCGGGACGCCGAACCCGCATTGGTCATCGACGAGTCGGAATCATTCGACGGACTGCCCGACCACGACCCCGATGACGCAGACCTCGTGCGTCCGGTGACAGTGGACCACCCGGCATATGTGATCTACACCTCCGGCTCGACCGGCATGCCCAAGGGCGTCGTCGTCACCCATCGCGGACTCGCGAGCCTCGCCGCCACGCTGCGGCAGCGCTGCGCCGCCGACGGCGACAGCCGGATCATGCAGTTCTCGTCGCCGAGCTTCGACGCCTCCGTCCTGGAACTCGTCTGGGCCCTGGACTCCGGTGCCGCCCTGGTGATCGCCTCGGCGGACCGCCTCGCCGGTGAGGAGCTGGCGCGGGCGCTCGCCGACCACCGCATCACCCACGCCCTGATCCCGCCGTCCGTGCTGAGCACCCTGCCGCCCGGGGCACCCGGGGACCTGACCGGCTTCCGGGCCCTCGTCGTCGGCGCCGAGGCATGCCCGCCCGAATTGCTGCGGTCCTGGTCGCCCGGCCGGCGCGTGGTCAACGCCTACGGCCCCACCGAGTCGACCGTCGTCGCCAGCCAGACCGGCGACCTGACCGAGCCCCCGGTGCCCATCGGCACGCCCGCCCTCAACACCCGGTTGTACGTGCTGGACGAGTCGCTGGGGCTGGTGGCACCGGGCGTGCCGGGCGAGCTGTACATCGCGGGCGAGGGCCTGGCCCGGGGCTACGGCCGGCGTCCGGCCCTGACGGCGTCGCGCTTCGTCGCCGATCCCTACGGCCCGGCCGGGACACGGATGTACCGCACAGGAGACCTCGTCCGCTGGAACACCCACGGTGAACTGGAGTACCTCGGCCGCACCGACGAACAGGTCAAGATCCGGGGCTTCCGCGTCGAACCCGGCGAGGTGGAACGCGTCCTCGCCGCACAGCCCTCCGTCGCGCGTGCCGTCGTCGTACCGCGCGAGGACCGCTCGGGAGCCCTCTCGCTCGCCGCCTACGTCGTGCCGGCCGACGGGGGAACCACGGCGGACTTCGACGGCCAGCTCGACGAATGGCGCAGTATCTACCACGAGGTCTACCGTGGCCTGCCGCGTGAGCCGGGCGCCGACTTCGAGGGCTGGAACAGTTCCTTCACGGGGGCGCCCATCCCGATCGACCAGATGCGGGAGTGGCAGCGGTCCGCCGTGGAACAGGTGGCCCGGTTCGGTCCTCGCCGGGTGCTCGAGATCGGCGCCGGCTCCGGCCTGGTGATGATCCCGCTGGTCGAGCGGACCGAGGAGTACTGGGCCACGGACTTCTCGTCCGCCGCCGTGGACCGGCTGCGGGAGTACGCGCGGGATCGGCACTGGGAGCACGTGCACCTGCGGTGCCGGCCGGCGCACGACATGTCGGAGCTGCCCCGGGGTCACTTCGACGTCGTCGTGCTCAACTCGGTCGTCCAGTACTTCCCCAGCGCCGGCTACCTGCGCGACGTACTCGGCAAGGCCGTCGACCTGCTCGCCGACGGCGGCCGGATCGTCGTCGGCGACGTACGGCACCACGGACTGCTGCGAGCCTTGCACGCGGCGGTCCAGGGGTTCCGGTACCCCGGGTCGGGCGCGTCCGCCGTGGACCACGCTGTGGCCGTCGAGAAGGAGCTCCTCCTCGCCCCCGAGTTCTTCACCTCCTTCCGCCACCCCCGGCTCACCGGCGTCGAGGTGCTGCTCAAGCGGGGCGACGCCGACAACGAACTGACCGCGTACCGCTACGAGGTGGTGCTGCACACCGGCGCCACACGGCCCGTCGGGGACCTGCCGGAGCTGGTCTGGGGCCGCGACGTCACCGCCCTGGACGAGCTGACGGCACCCGCACGGGTGACCGGCATACCCAACCCCCGGCTGGCCGACCCGGCCGATCCGCGGCTGCATCCCGAACGGATCCGCCGGTGGGCGGCCGGCCGGGGCTGGCGGGCGGTGCCGACCTGGTCTCCGAGGGACCAGGACGCCTACGACGTGGTGCTGCTCGCCGACATCAGCGACGACGCGCCCCTCGCGGACGTGTACCGGCCGGGCAGCCCGGAAGCGGTCGCCAACGTGCCCTCCCTCGCCCGGAACGCCGGCGAGTTCGTGTCCGGACTGCGCGCCACGGTCAAGGCGCTGCTGCCCGACCACATGGTCCCGGCCACGATCACACCGATCGAGCGCGTCCCGCTCACCCCGAACGGGAAGATCGACCGCAGGGCCCTGCCGGAACCCGGGTTCATGACCACCGGTGGCGAGGACCGGGGCCCGCGCGACCCGTACGAGGAGATCCTCTGCGAGCTGTTCGCCGACCTCCTCGGCCTCCCCCGGGTCGGTGTCGACGACGGCTTCTTCGACCTCGGCGGCCACTCGCTGCTCGCCACCCGGCTCACCAGCCGCATCCGGGCCGTCCTCGGCATCGAGGTGCCCCTGCGGCAGGTGTTCGCCGCGTCGTCACCCGCCCGGCTCGCCGCGGCGCTGGCCCGGGGCGCGGGCCCTGACGGTACGGTGCCCGCCCTCGGGCCGGAGCCCCGCCCGGAGGTGCTGCCCCTGTCGTACGCGCAGCAGCGGCTGTGGTTCCTCCACAAGCTGGAGGGGCCGTCGGCGACGTACAACTCGCCTCTGGCGATCCGGCTGTCCGGTGCCCTCGACGTGGCCGCGATGCGGTCCGCCCTGGGCGACGTGGTGGCCCGGCACGAGGCGCTGCGGACGGTCTTCGCCGAGCACCGAGGAGTGCCGCACCAGCGCGTCCTGGACGCCGGGGACGTCGACCTGCCGGTGCGTGAGGTCTCCGAGGACGATCTGACGCGGGTGCTTCGGGAGGCCTCCCGGCACGAGTTCGACCTGGCGCGGGAGATCCCGTTGCGGGCCCGGCTGTTCACCACGGGCCCCGACGAGTGGGTGCTGCTGCTGGTCGTCCACCACATCGCCGCCGACGGCTGGTCGCTGCGGCCCCTGGCCCGGGACCTGACGACGGCGTACGGGGAACGGGCGGCGGGTCGCACCCCGTCCTGGGCGCCGCTGCCGGTGCAGTACGCGGACTACGCGCTGTGGCAGCGCCGGATGCTCGGCGACGACACCGACCCGGACAGCACGATTGGACGCCAGCTCGCTTATTGGCGGGAACAGCTGGCCGGCCTGCCACGGCTGGTGACGCTGCCGACCGACCGGCCGCGCCCGAAGGAGTCCGGCAACCAGGGTGCGACGCTGACCCGCACCCTCGACGCGGACCTCCACCAGGCCCTGCGGGACCTGGCGCGCGACAACGGAGCCACCCTGTTCATGACCCTCCAGGCGGCGCTCGGCGCACAGCTGACCCGCAGCGGGGCCGGCACCGACATCCCGGTGGGCGCACCGATCGCCGGGCGCGTCGACGACGCCCTCGACGACCTGATCGGCTTCTTCGTCAACACGCTGGTGCTGCGCATCGACACCTCGGGCGGCCCCGGCTTCGTCCAGCTCCTGGAGCGGGTGCGCGACACCAGCCTGGCCGCCTACGCCCATCAGGACATTCCCTTCGACCACCTGGTGGAGAAGCTCAACCCCGACCGTTCGGCCGCGCACCACCCGCTCTTCCAGGTCCAACTCGCACTGCAGAACACACCGGAGGCCGAGTTCGAGTTGGCCGGGCTGACCGCGCGGCCGCAGCTGGACGGGGTCGAGACGGGTGTGGCCCGGGTGGACCTCACCGTCAACGCGATCGAGACGTTCGACGAGACAGGTGCGCCCGCCGGGCTGATCCTCGCCGCCGAGTACGCCACCGATCTCTACGACGCCGCGACCATCGACGGCTTCCTCGACGCGTTCGGCACCTTGCTGCGCGAAGTCGCCGACTCTCCCCACCAACCCATCGGAGGACTTGACGTGACGAGCGGGGCGGAAGTCCATATCGCTGATCCCGTGCCGGGAACGCTGCCTCGGCTGTTCGAGACCTGGGCGACGGCCGACCCGTCCGCGATCGCCGTGACCGACGGCACCACGGACCTCACCTACGCCGAGCTGAACAGCCGGGCGAACCGGATGGCACGGGCGCTGATCGACCGGGGCGTGGGTCCGGAGGACCTCGTCGCCGTGCTGCTGCCGCGCGGTCTCCCCCAGATCGTCACCGTCCTCGCCATCGCCAAGAGCGGGGCGGCGTATCTGCCGATCGACCCGGCCTACCCGGCCGACCGGGTGGCGTACCTGTGCGCGGACGCCCGGCCCGGGCTGGTCGTGACGGACGCCTCCGGAGCCGCCCGGCTCGGCGATCGGCAGCCGGTGTTCGACATCGACGACCCGGCCACCGTTGTGCGGTGGGAGGGCATGCCGGACACGAACCCCACCGACCGGGACCGCTCGGCCGCGCTCGGCCCGCACCACCCGGCCTATGTCATCTACACGTCGGGGTCGACCGGCCGGCCCAAGGGCGCGGTGATCACCCACGCGGGCCTGGCGGACGCGGCCGACGCCTGGCGGGACCGCTGGGGCTTCGGGCCGGGCTCCCGTGTCCTGCAGCTCTCCTCGCCGAGCTTCGACGCCTCGGTGATGGAACTCGTCGTGGCGTTCGCCGCGCACGGCACGCTCGTCCTTCCCGAGCCGGGCCTCCTCGCGGGCGAGGCGCTGGCCCGGGTGCTGGCCGAGCAGCGGATCACCCACCTGGTGACGCTGCCGTCGGTGCTGGCCAGCCTGCCCGCCGACGCGCCGGGCCGCCTCACCGCACTGCGCGGCCTGCTCCTCGGCGGCGAGGTCCTCACCCCCGATCTCGCCGCCCGCTGGTCGCCGGGGCGGCGGATGATCAACGTCTACGGCCAGACCGAGACCACCGTCGCCTGCACGATGACGGACCCCCTGAACGTCGCGGACGGCGCACGCGTCACGGTCGGCCGCCCCAACTCGGGGACGCGCGTCTACGTCCTCGACGAGAACCTGCGGATGGTGCCGCCCGGCACCGACGGCGAGCTGTACGTCGCCGGCCCGGCCGTGGGCCGCGGCTATCTCCACCGGCCCGGGCTGACCGCCGGCCGCTTCGTCGCCGACCCCTACGGACCGGCCGGCTCTCGGATGTACCGCACCGGGGACATCGGCCGCCTCAACCACGCGTTCGAGCTGGAGTACGTGGGCCGCACCGACGACCAGGTGAAGATCCGCGGGGTGCGGGTGGAGCCCGGCGAGGTCGAGGCGGCGCTGGTGAAGCATCCGGCCGTCGCACGGGCCGCCGTGGTCGTACGCGCCGACCACCGGGGTGACGCCGCGCTGTTCGGCTACGTGGTCCCCGCGCGCCCCGACGCCGACGTCACCGGCATCCGGGAGGACCTGCGCCGGTCACTGCCGGAGCATCTGGTGCCGGCGGTGGTGACGGCGGTGGAGGACTTCCCGCTCACACCGAACGGCAAGGTGGACCGGGAGGCGCTGCCGACGCCGCGGATCGCGGCACCCATGGGGCGCGGACCGCGCACCCCGCAGGAGGAGATCCTCTGCGGACTCTTCGCCGAGGTGCTGAACCTGGGACAGATCGGCGTCGAGGACAACTTCTTCGACCTGGGCGGCCACTCCCTGCTGGCCAACCAGCTGATCGCCCGCATCGCCGAGGTGATGGGCACGGAGGTGCCGATCCGGGCCTTCTTCGCCGGGCCCACCGTCGCCCAGCTCGCCGAGCACCTCGGCTCCGACGGCACCGACAGGGCCTTCGACGTACTCCTCCCGCTCCGCACCGGGGGCACCCTGCCGCCGCTGTTCTGCGTCCACCCCGGGGCGGCGATCTGCTGGTCCTACTCGGATCTGCTGCTGCGCCTGAGCCCCGACTTCCCGGTGTACGGGCTGCAGTCCCGTGCGCTGAGCCACCCGGACGAGCTGCCGGAGACCCTGATCGAGGTCGCCGACCACTGCATCGAGGAGATGCGTCAGGTACAGAAGACCGGGCCCTACTACCTGCTCGGCCAGTCGTTCGGCGGCGTCGTGGCACACGCCATGGCCGCCCGCCTCGAAGCCGCCGGAGAACGGGTCGGGCTCATCGTCGCGCTCGACTCCGAACCGGCCAGGCCCCTGACCGAGGAGGAACAGCGGCAGGTCGTCGAGGCCACCGCCAAGGTCTACACCGGCATCCTCGAAGTGCTGGGCATCGACCCGGCGGCCATGCCGAGCGGCGAGCTCACCTTCGCGCAGTTCTCGGAGCTGGCCCGCACCACCAACACGGTCCTCGGCAACGTCGCCGAGGACGAGTTCCAACTGCTGATGGAGATCCTGCACCGCAACATCGCCATCGCCACCCGGCACCGGCCGGAGCGGGTCGACGCCGACATGCTGATCTTCGGCGCGACAGAGGAGCGGGAACGGGTGCTCGACCCCGAGGTGTGGCGGGACTACGTCGCCGGCGAGATCACCTACCACCCGATCCCCACCGGCCACAGCACGATCATGACGCCGGAAGCGCTCGAGCTGATCGGCCCGGTTCTGGAGGAACACCTCCGGGCCGTCATCGCCCGCAACACGACAACCAAGGAGGAGAACTGATGGGCAACCCGTTCGACGACACCGAGGGAACGTTCCTGGTCCTGGTCAACGACGAGGGTCAGTACTCGATGTGGCCCGCGGCCGTGGCCGTACCGGCCGGGTGGACCGTGGCCCACCCCGAGGACACCCACCAGGCGTGCCTCGACTTCGTCGAGGAGCACTGGACCGACATGCGGCCGCGGAGCCTGGCCCGCGCCATGGGCGAGGAGTGACCCCTGGACCGGCGATGCGGCAGTGAGCCACCCCGCGCCCCGACGCGGAAGTCGACAAGGAGAACCGGGTGACCGAGGAGTCGGCGACGGTCCGAGATGCCTGCGCCACACAATTGGAGAAGACAGCACGATCCCTGGGACTGGGGGTCGACGGTACGGAATTCGTCGCGACGTTCCGCGCCATGACCGACCACTGGGGCGCCGCCCGTACGGGCGATCTCCCCCTGTCGGACGTCTCGCCCGACGGGTCGCCGGTGGAGTACGCCGTCGACCTCAACGGCGACAGGCCCGCCCTCCAGTTCGCCATGGAGCCACTGACCGCGGGCGTACCGGCCCGTGACCCCGGCGCGGCGCGGGCGCTCATGCCGCTGCTCGCCGAACGCCACGGCGCCGGCACGGCCCGGTGGTCGGCCGTCGCGGACCGGCTCCTGATCGACGACGCCCTCGGGCCGCACGTCTCCATGTACGGCGCCGAGGTGCGCCCCGGCGCCCCGATCCGGTTCAAGGTCTGGTTCTACCTGGACGTCACCGGCCCGGACGGCGTGTTCGACCTGCTGTACACCGCACTGGACCGGGTGGGGGCGAGGCATCTGTGGCCCCTGGTCCAGAGCCATGTCCACCGGCCCGGGTACGACGTGCCCTTCCTGCTCTCCCTGGATCTGGCCGACGAGCCCGAGGCCCGGGTGAAGGTCTACTTCCGGCACTTCGCCGCCGACGCCGAGGAGGTGGCGGCCGTCCTCAAGACCTACCCGGGATTCGAGCCGGGCGAGGTGCGCGCCGTGTGCAGAACCATGACGGACGGGCGCCGCCACTTCACCGACCAGCCACCCGTCACCTGTCTGTCGCTGTTCGACGTGCAGACCCCCGAACGGCCCCCAGCCACGCTCTACATACCGCTGTGGACCTACGCGGAGCACGACGGCCAGGTCCGCCGGCGCGTCCACCGGGTCCTCGCCGCACATCCGCGGGCGCTGCGCCGCTACGACAGCGTGCTCGCCGGGCTCGCCCACCGCGGACTCGACGAGGGGACCGGCATCCACAACTACCTCTCCTGGCAGCCGGGCCGCTCCCGCCCTCGCGTGAAGGTCTATCTGTCACCGGAGATGCACGACGTGAACCCACCGCCGCTCGGTGCGGGCCGACGAGATCACCTCGGCGGCCGCCCCATCGCGGGAGGAAGGACCGAATGAGGACGCCAGAGCATCCGGCTCCGCTGCGCACCGCCATCGTGGGGACGGGGAACATCGGAACCGATCTGCTGCTGAAGATCGAGACATCACCGCTGCTGACATGTGTGCTGTTCGCCGGCCGGCGGGCCGAGTCACCCGGCCTCGAGGTGGCTCGCGGCCGAGGGGTCGCCACGAGCACCGACGGCATCGACGCGGTCGTCGAGGCCGGGGACGACATCGACTTGGTGTTCGACGCGACCTCCGCCGCCGACGCCACCCGCCACTGGGGCCTCGTCGAGCCGCTGGGGCTGCCGTTCATCGACCTCACACCGGCCAACCGGGGCACGTTCTGTGTCCCGGCCCTCAACCTGGAGGACTGCGTCGAGGAGCAGTACCTCTCCATGGTGACCTGCGGCGGGCAGGCGGCCGTCCCGATGGCCCAATGCATCACGCGCATCGCGGGCCGCGTCGACTACCTGGAGATCGTCTCGGCGAGCGCCTCGGCCAGCGTGGGCCCCGCCTCACGGGCCAACCTGGACGAGTACGTGCACACCACGGAACAGGCGACCAGCGAGTTCTGCGACGCGGCCCGGACCAAGACCGTGTTGATCATCAACCCGGCCGACCCCGGCATCGTCATGCGCAACTCCATCGCCGTGTCCACCACCGAACGCGTCGACCTCGACGCCCTGCGGGACGCGGTCACCACGATGGAGAAACAGATCCGTTCCTACGTCCCCGGCTACCGGGTCGTGGTCCCGCCGGTCGCCACCGGAGACCGCTACATGCTCACGGTGGAGGTCGAGGGGCGGGGCGACCACTTCCCGCGCTACGCCGGAAACCTGGACATCATCACCTGCGCCGCCGTCGCCGCGGCGGAGGCTCGCACCGGGCGGGGGCGGTCATGAGCGGCACACTCCAGATCTGTGACACGACGCTCAGGGACGGCAACCACGCCGTCGGCCACCAGTTGGGAGCGCAGGACATCGGCGCGTACGCGCGGGCCGCCGAGGCGGCGGGCGTGGACGTCGTCGAGGTCGGGCACGGCAACGGTCTCGGCGCCTCCTCCATCCAGGTCGGCATCGCGGCCATCAGCGACGCGGAGATGCTGCGCGCCGCCAAGGCCGAACTGCGCCGCTCCCGGCTCGGCGTGCTCTCCATCCCCGGCTTCGCCAGCATCGAACGCGATCTCAAGCCCGCCCTCGACTGCGGCGTGGACGAGGTCCGGGTGGGTGCCCACTGCACCGAGGCCGACGTGACCCGCCAGCAGATCACGATGCTGCGGGCCATGGGCGTGACCGTGAAGGGCATGCTGCTGATGAGCCATATGGCCTCGGCGAAGAAGCTGGTCGAACAGGCTCGGCTCATGCGGGACTACGGCGCGGAGGCGGTCGTCCTGATGGACTCGGCCGGCGCCTACACCCCGCGGAAGGTGCGGGAGAAGGTCGGCGAACTGGTCGACAAGCTCGACATCGCCATCGGCTTCCACGCCCACAACAACCTCGGCCTGTCGGTGGTCAACAGCATGACCGCGATGGAGGCGGGGGCGACGATCGTGGACGTCACGGCACGGGGTTTCGGAGCGGGGGCGGGCAACGCGCCGATCGAACTGGTCGCCGCCAACCTCCACGTCGAGCGGACGGAGACCCGGATCAGTCTGTTCGGCGCCCTCGACGCGGCGGACACGGCCGAGGAACGGTTTGTGAAGCACGTACCGACCAACGACAGTGTCACCATCGCCAGCGGTATCGCCGGGGTGTTCTCCGGATTCGCGGCGCCGGTGCGGCGCGCGGCCCGGCGCTTCGGCGTCGATCCCCGCGAGATCCTCCTCGAACTGGGCGAGCGGCGGGTGGTGGCCGGGCAGGAGGACACCATCATCGAGGTCGCCATGCGACTGGCCGCCGAGCGGACGCCCGGGGACCTGCCGCACACCTCCGCCGACCACATCTGACGGCCCGCATTTCGACAGGCCACATCCGACGGGCAAGGAAGAAGGAACCATGCGACGGCACACCCCGGACTCCGTGGCCGACGCGGCCGCGGTCGCCGCACTGCTGCAGATCGGCGCCGAGATCGGGGCCGACCAGGTCCTGGACTCCGGTGGGACGTTCACCGCCCCGGACATGGCCAAGGCGTCCGGCGTCCCCCTCGACGGCGTCACCGCGTACCTGACGGCGCTGCTCGCCGCGGGCCTGGTCGTCGAGACCGACGTCCCGGGCGAGTTCCGGGCGGCCGCCGACTACCCCGACCTGCGTCACCAGGCCGGGTACGTGTCCTGGGCGATGAACGCCAACGGCCCCTTCATCGACCATGCCCGCGCGTTCCTGACCGACCCGGCCGAGGCCGCCCGCGCCCATCGGCGCGACGGACGCCGGGTCGCGGTCAGTTCACGATGGATCGGCGAACGCGCCTTCTATCCGCAACTCGTCGAACAGGTCGTGGCGTCCGACGCGCTCCGGGTGACGGACCTCGGCGCCGGGTCCGGCGCCCTGCTCATCGACCTGCTGCGGGAGAATCCGGCACGCACCGGCACGGCCGTCGACATCAGCGGCGCCGCCTGCGCCGCCGCGCGGGACGCCGCCCTCGCCTCCGGGGTGCACGAGCGCCTGACGGTGATCGAGCGGCCCATCGAGTCACTGGCCGACGACCCGGGGCCGGTCGCCGGCGCGGAAGCCGTCCTGGCCTGCTACGTCATGCACGACATCGTCGCGGACGACCACACGGCCCGGAGCGTTCTCGGCGCCCTGCGCGACGCGCTCGCCCCCGGCGGATTCCTCGCCGTGGCCGATGCCGTCTCCTACGCGCCACAGCCCGAGGAGCGCAGGTTCAGCGCGCTCTTCACCTATCTCCACTCCACCTTCATGAACGTCCGTCTCCCCACCGAGCAGGAGTGGTCGGACAAGTTCGCCGCGGCGGGCTTCTCACGGACCAGGACCGTGCCGATCGGTCTGCCCGGAGGCCGGCTCTTCGTGGCGAGCCGATGACGACCGCCGTGCGGACCCTCCACCGCACACTCGCCGCCGAGCTGTGGAACGCCGCCAGAAACCGCCGGCCGGTGCCGCCCGTGTCGCTCCGCCACCCGCGACTCGGCCTGGCGGACGCGTACGCGATCCAGAACGAGGTCCGTGCGCTCGATGTGGCGGACGGTGCCGTTCCGGCCGGGCTCAAGATCGGAGCCACCAGTGAGGCGATCCAGCGGATGTTCGGCATCGACCATCCCGACTTCGGCTACCTGACCGACCGGATGCTCCTGCCCGACGGCGTCCACCTGGATCTGCGGAGGTTCATCTCGCCGAAGGTCGAGGGCGAGATCGCCTTCCGGATGGCGCGGGACCTGAGCGGCCACGACGTCACGGCCCGGGACGTGCTCGACGCCACCACGGAGGTCTGCCCCGTCCTGGAGGTGCTCGACAGCCGGATCGAGGAATGGAGGATCGGCCTGGTGGACACCGTCGCCGACAACGCCTCCTCCGCCGCCGCAGTGGTCGGCCCCGGCGTCCCACCGGACACCACCGACCTGGCGGCGGCACGGATGGTCCTGCGCGGCGGCGACACCGAGTGCATCGGCGCCGGCTCGGCGGTCATGGGCCATCCGGCGGAGTCGGTGGCCTGTCTGGTCCGCATCCTGGCGGGCTTCGGCACCGGCATCGCGGCAGGTGACCTCGTACTGGCCGGTTCCTGGTCCGGCGCGGTGGACCTGCTGCCGGGCCAGGAGGTGCACGCCGCGTTCGGCGCCCTGGGCTCGGTGTCCCTCAGCACCTAGGACCGCCGGTCCCGCTCCGGCCGACGGGTCCTCAGCGCGCGGGCGGCGTGGGCGTCCCCGGTGTCACATCGCCCCGCTCCGCCCCGGGGTCGGTGGAGTGGTGGCGGGCCGCGGCGTGGCCCGCGCCGCGGCCGGTCGCGTGGGACGTGATCACTCCGTCGCGGACCCGGACGGCGATCTCGGTGAGATCGTCGACCGAGGGGTGGCCGAGGGCCGCCGGGACCGTGCCGGTGTCGTCGAACACGACGCGTGCCCGGGGCAGCCGGTCGGCCGTGAACACCCGGCGCAGACATCCGACGAGGTCCACGATCCGGAGGCGGGCGAGTCGGCCGATCTCGGCGGGGTCGCTCGTGACGACGACGATCGTCACCTCGTCGTCCCGCCGCGCCGAGCGCATCGCGTCCTCGGCCGCGGACAGCCGCCCCACACCCAGCACGACGACCACCCCGTCGTCACCGAGGTCGACCGGCCCGCCGGTGATCTCGTCGCGCAGACCGCCCGGCGGCACCCACGGGGCCTCGGTCGAGCGTGCCGGAGCGACATAGGGCAGATGCGGCGGCTCCGGGGCGTCGCCGAGGGCGATACCGGCGAGATGCTCGGCCGCGCGCGCCAGGTCGAAGGGGTCGCCGACGCCGGGGGCGTTCTCCGCGAGGCCGGCCGCGCCGTGGAGCAGGGTCAGGGCCAGCCCGGCGGGCCGCACGGTCCCGGCGCGCACGGCGGCACGCGGCTCGAGTGCCAGCGCGAGCAGCAGCGCCTCGAACCGGACGAGTTCCGCGAGCGCGGCCCGCGCCGGCTCGGTGCCCAGCACTCCGGACAGCGAGCGCAACTGCAGATGGCCGCTTCCCGGGGTGTCGCCGAGGAAGGGCAGCCTTTCGAGCCATACCCGGGCGAACGAGCCGAGCGCCTGTCCGACGGAGTCGGGGGATTCGGCCGGGGGCTCGGCGGCGTCCCGCGCCCGTTCGGCGGCGTCGACCAGTACCGCGAGGTAGAGCGCGCGCTTGCCGGTGAAGTTGGAGTAGACCGCCCCCCTGGTCAGCTCGGCCCGCTCGGCGATCCGGTCGATCTTGGCCTCGACATAGCCGAACTCGGCGAACTCCTGCCGGGCCGCGACCAGCACCGCCGCACGGGTCCGCTCCTGCTGCTGTGCGCGGGTCAGTCTCGCCATCGTGTGCCCCCTTCGGCTCCTGGTGTGCCATGATACAAGCAGCATCCGGATGATGCCGGTATCTGGAAGACGCGAACATCGGAGTTGGGCCGTGGGTGACAACGGGTTCGGGTTCGAGGTCGACGGGCTGGTCAAGTCGTTCGGCCGGACGGCGGCCGTCGACGGAGTGAGCCTCTCCGCTCCTCGCGGGCACGTACTGGGACTGCTGGGGCCCAACGGCGCCGGCAAGACGACCGTCGTCCGTGTGCTGGCGACCCTGCTGCGCCCCGACGCGGGAGAGGTGCGCGTGGCCGGAATCGACGCCCGGCGGGATCCCGCCCAGGTCCGTCGGCGCATCGCGCTGTCGGGGCAGCACACCAGCGTCGACGAGGAACTGTCCGGGCGGGCCAACCTGGTCATGATCGGCCGGCTCCTCGACCTCAGGCGCGGCGACGCCCGCCGACGGGCCGGTGAACTGCTGTCCCGCTTCGGTCTCGACGACGCGGCCGACCGGCCCGTCGCCACCTACTCGGGCGGCATGCGCCGCCGCCTCGACCTCGCCGCCGGCCTGGTCGGCCGGCCCGAGGTCGTGTTCCTCGACGAACCGTCGACCGGACTGGACCCGGGCAAACGGGACGAGTTGTGGCAGATGATCCGAGGGCTCAGCGAGGACGGCGTCACGGTCCTGCTCACGACCCAGTACCTCGAAGAGGCCGACGCCCTCGCCGACGGCATCACCGTCATCGACCAGGGGCGGGTGATCGCGTCCGGCACGCCCACCGACCTCAAGCGCCGGATCGGCGGGCACACCGTCGTCCTCCGCCCGGCCGACGCCGCCGACCTCGACCCCGCCGCCGACGTCATCGCCCGGGTCGCGGGCCGGGAGCCCGACCGCTCACGCCGTCACGAACTCGTCGTGCCGGTCGCGGGCGACGCCGAGTTCTTCGAGATGACCGCTCGACTCCGGGACCGCGGCATCGAGGTCGGCGAGATCGCCTTCCGCCTGCCCAGCCTGGACGAGGTCTTCCTGTCCCTGACCGGAGCCCCCACCGCCGACGCCAAGGACGCAGCATGACCGCCGCTCTCACCGGCACCTCCCGGCCCCGACGTCTCGCCACCCTCCGGCACAGCGCGGTGCTCGCCCAGCGCAGTCTCCTCAAGACCACCCGCAATCCGGGTCCGATCATGAACGGCGTGGTCACCCCCGCGCTGTTCATGGTCCTGTTCCTCTATCTGTTCGGCCGCCCGGTCGCCGGCTCCACCCGCGAATACCTGCAGTACCTGTTCCCCGGAATCCTCGTCATGGGCGCCGGACTGGCCGGAATGATCTCCACCGGGTCGGCCATCAACCTCGACCTGAAGAACGGCGTCACCGACCGGTTCCGCAGCCTCCCCATCAGCCGTACGGCACCGCTGCTCGGCTCCGTGACGGCCGACATCCTCCGCTATCTGATCGCCGTCGCGATCCTGTACGTCATCGGCCTCTCCCTCGGATTCCGCGTCCACGGCAGCATCCCCGCCGCACTGGGGGCGACCGGGCTCGCGATCCTGTTCGGGTTCTGCCTCAGCTGGGTCACCGTGTTCATCGGTGTCGTCGTCAAGAGCGCCGAGGCCGTGCTGGCGTTCAGCTTCATCGCCTTCCTGCCGCTCCAACTGGGCAGCAGCCTGGCCTCCCCGACCGACACCCTCCCCGGGTGGCTGGGGGCCTGGGCGGACATCAACCCCGTCACCCACGTCATGGACGCCTGCCGCGCCCTGCTGAACGGGACGCCGGACGACGGAAGCATCGGCCGCACCCTGCTGTGGTCGGCCATCCTGTTCGTCGTCTTCTGCCCCCTCGCGGTCCGCGCCTACGGCCGCCAGGAATGACGACGACAGCCGACGCACTTCCCACGTCACACACCGCACGCCCGGAAGGACCCCCATGACCTGGCCCGAAGCCCGCGCGACGGACACCGGCCTGCTCGTGCTGCACGCCCTGCGCTGCGCCGGCACCATCAGCCTCGCCCGGCTCCACGCGATCACGGGGCTCGACGAATCCGATGCCGAGTCCGAGCTGATCGATCTCGGGGCCGACGGTCTGGTCACCCGCCTGCCCGGTGACATACCGGGGTGGAGCCTCACGGACGCCGGCCGCGCCGCGGACGCCGAGCGGATCACCCACGAACTGGAGTCGGCCCGGGCCCGCGAGCGTGTGACGGCGGCGTACGAGCGGTTCCTCATCCTCAACCCCGAGCTGCTCGACCTCTGCACGGCCTGGCAACTCCGCCCCGTCGACGGCGTCGTGAGCGTCAACGACCACGGCGATCCCGACTACGACTCCCGGGTACTCGCCCGGTTCGCCGACCTGGACCGACGCGCCACCGAAGTCTGCGCCGAACTGTCCGCGGCCCTGCCCCGGTTCGGCCGCTATCGCGTCCGCCTCACCGAGGCTCTCGAACGTGCCGCCGCCGGCCAGTTGGAGTACGTGGCCGACAGCACCGCGTCGTACCACATCGTGTGGGCGGAGCTGCACGAAGACCTGCTGGCCACCCTGGGGTTGCGGCGATGAGGTGGATTCGCGCGATCTCCGCCCAGGTCGAGGAGACGGCGGAGACCCTGGGCGGCAAGGCACTCGGCCTGGTCGTCCTGCATCGGCTCGGCCTGCCGGTGCCGGCCGGGTTCGTCATCACCACGGAATGCTGTCGCGCCTTCCTGCGGGACGGGCGCCTTCCCGAAGGACTCGACGAGGAGCTCGCGACGGCCATGGCCGACCTCGAACGCTCCACCGGACGTACCTTCGGGGGACCACACAGGCCGCTGGCGGTGTCCGTCCGCTCCGGGGCCAGCGTGTCCATGCCCGGCATGATGAACACGATCCTCAACCTCGGCCTCACGACCGAAGCCACCGAGGGCCTCGCCGCCGAGACCGACGACCGGCCGTTCGCGCTGAGCTCACGGCTGGGCTTCCTGACGAGCTTCGCCTCCGCGACCACGAACGCGGACGCCGCCTCGGCCGCCCTCGCGGAACGTCCCGGGCGGCGGACCGAGAACGAGGAAGCGTCCCTGGCCCAGTCGATCGAGGCGGTCGAGAACCTCGTTCGGCGGCGAAGCGGCCGACCCGTCCCGGACGACGCCACCCACCAGCTCAAACAGGCGATCGAAGCCGTCTTCTCGTCCTGGGACGCACCCCGCGCGCGCACCTACCGAGAGGTGAACGGCATCCCGCACGACCTGGGCACAGCCGTGATCGTCCAGCGGATGGTCTTCGGCAACCGCGACGGCGACAGCGGCACCGGAGTCGCGTTCAGTCGCGACCCCAACACCGGTGAGAACGTGCCGTTCGGCGAAGTCCTGTTCGGGCACCAGGGGGAAGAGGTCGTGTCCGGGAGATCGATGACCCGGCCCCTGCGCGAACTCGCCGAGCGGGAGCCGGAAGTGTGGGCCGGGCTGCTCGACGCCCTGCGCCGGATCGAAGAGCACTACCGCGACGCCTGCTACGTGGAGTTCACCTTCCAGTCCGGTGAGCTGTGGCTCCTGCAGATCCGGCCCGGCCGGTTCGTGGGAGGTGCCGCGGTCCGCGTGGCCACCGAGCTCGTCGACCAGCGACTCATCGGACGGGAGGAAGCGCTGCTCAGGGTCTCACCGCTCCATCTCCGGCACGCGCGCACACCGCGCATCGCGTCCGCCGGGGAAGCCGACGTCCTCGCCCGGGGAATCGGCGCCTGCCCCGGTGTCACCACCGGCAGAATCGCGACCACGGCGGACGGCGCGGTACGCATGGCCCGAACCGATCCGGTCGTCCTGGTGCGCCCGGAGACCTCACCGAACGACATGCACGGCCTCGCCGCCGCCACCGGGATCGTCACCGCGCGCGGCGGGCCCGCCAGCCACGCCGCGGTCGTCGCACGCGCCATGGGGAAGCCCGCCGTCGTGGGCGTCGCCGGCCTCGTCGTCGACCGCGACGGCGCTTCGGTGACGGCCGACGGCCGCACCCTCCCGGAGGGCACCCTCATCACCATCGACGGCACCACCGGCGACGTGGCCCTCGGCAGCCCCCGCGTCGTCACCGACGCCGCCGACGAGCACGTCCACCGACTGCTCGCCTGGGCCGACGACGTCTCGGGCGACCACTCCGCCCGTGACGAGACCCAACGCCTCGAAGCGGCCCACAGGGCCCTGCGCGACCGCTGAACCGACCGCTGAACCGACCCCTTCCCGACAGGAGATCCATCATGGCAACCCGGCATGTGTACCTGGTACGACACGGGGCGGCCGACCCCTTCGGCACACTGACCGACGTCGGGGAGAGGCAGTCGGAGCTGGTCGGGAAGCGCCTGGCCGGCCTTCCGATCGACTCGGTCTGGCACTCGCCGCTGCCCAGGGCGGCGCACTCCGCGCGGATCGTGGGCGCCGCTCTCCCGGGCGCCGTCGTGCGGGAGGCACCGGAGCTGGTCGATCACATCCCTCACGTACCGGTCGACGTGCCGCCGTCGTGGGCGGCGTTCTTCGACGGCTACGGCACCGAGGAGGCCGAGGACGCGCGCCGCCGTGCCGACGCCCTGACCGGCAGGTTCGCGTGCCCCGCCGAGACCGAGACCCATGAAGTCCTGGTCACCCACGCCTACCAGGTGGCCTGGCTGGTCCGAGACGCCCTGGACGCGCCGCCGGTGCGATGGCTCGGCCTGAACTGCGGGAACGCGGCGCTCACCGTGATCGAGTACCGCGACGGCACGGAACCGACGGTGCTGCTGTACAACGACATGGGCCACCTCCCGGCCGAGCTGCGTTGGACGGGGTTCGGAGCCGGCACCCGCCCCTGAACCACAGCGCCGGCGCGAAACGGAAGGGGATGACTTATTCCTCAACCAACCCGTGTTTACTCGGGAGTTGAATGGAATACTGCCGGGCATGATTTTCGGATTCGCCCGAAGAAGCCGGACTTCCACGCCCGCCTCAGGGGCCACAGGGAACGCGTTACGCCGACTGAGTACGCTGTTCGCCGCCGGGCTGCTCGCCCTCGGCCTGCTGGTCGCAGGCGGCGGCACCGCGTCCGCCGCTCCGCCGGACACCCACCGCATGGCCACCTGGAACATGCAGGTCGGCACCACCCGCTGGGACGGGGTACGCACCCTGGCCCGTAGCTTCGACGTGGTAGCCCTCCAGGAGGTGCCCAACAGACCACCGGCCGGAGCCCTCCAGAACGGGCAGACGGGCAACGTCACCTCGTACCTGTGGCCCATCGGCGGCGGCGCCTACCGTTACCTCTACATCCTGCGCCAGCAGTCACGGAACCTGGGCATCGTCACCTCGTGGGTGCCCAACCGCGTGCAGGAGATCGGCGGCGCCTACCGCTCCGCGCTGGCCGTGACGCACACGGGCGACAACATCATGTTCGCCTCCATCCACGCCGCCTCCAACGGCGGCAGGCCGAACGACGCCGCCTACCTGGTACGCCGCGTCTCCGACACCGCCTTCCAGCAGAACGTCGGCAACTGGGCGGTGCTCGGCGACTACAACCGCGCCCCGGGCGACCTGCAGGGCGACCGCTACATGCCCGGCAACGGACTGATCTACAACAGTGGCCAGGCCACCCAGCAGAGTCACAACGAACTGGATTACCTGGTCTCCAACGTCGACACCGAGAACTGGCAGGCGACGGTCAACCCCAACTACGGCAGCGACCACTGGCCCGTCGGCTTCAGCGCCCTGCGGGCCGGTGCCGGCCCACGGCAGTTCACCATCCACGCCGACAACAGCGACCGCCTGCTCGACGTCTACCGCGGCAACACCGTCAATGGCACCCACGTGATCACCTATCACGCCAACGGCGCCGCCAACCAGCGCTGGACGCTCCGCGCGGTCGGTCGCAACGGCGGATCCGGACGGCCGCTCTACAAACTGGTCGGCGTCCAGAGCGGCAAGTGCCTCGACGTCAACCGGGGACAGGCCAGCGGCGACGGCGACTGGCTGAACATCTGGGACTGCCACAACGGGGACGGCGCCCCACTGCCGGGCGGCTACACACGTGACACCCAGAACTTCACGCTCGAACACCCCGAGCCCCGCTTCCCGAACCTCACCGTGCTGCGCGACAACGCCACCCACCGCTTCGCCAACGTCCGCGGCAACGGCACCGGCGACGGCACGTGGGTCATCCAGTGGCCCTACCAGACCAACCCCAACGGCACCCCGGCCGTCAACGAGACCTTCTACCTCCACCCGCAGTTCTGACGCACGCCCTGCCGCCCAGGGACGGCTTCTTGCTCCTGGACCGCGAGAAGTTCGCAGCCTGACGGGTGAAACCGAGCCGGCACCCGGCGGCGACCGACGACCGCACGATCCCACCACCGGCGCGACACTCAATGACGGAACGGGCGGGCTCCCAGGTCGTCGAGGTCGCCGGGAGCCACGCCGTCCACGTGTCGCAGCCGGATGAGGTTGCCTCCTTGATCAGCCGGACCGCCGAGCGCTGACCGCCCGCAGCCGCCGATATGAGGTAGCAACGCCGGTCGGGAGCCACACCATCGTTCGCGCGGCGCACACCCTGGGGGCTTCACGGCGCAGGAACGCGGGTGCGGGGAGGTGTGCACGGCATCGAGCTGGTCGGCCGGTGCGCTCCCGGACCGGAGTCGGTGCACTGTGGGCCAAGTGCGGCACCGCTCACCCGCCTAACCTCCCGTCAGGAATCCGCGGTCGGGGCAGTGGCCCGGTCCGTGAGGACGTCCCACTTCCCGCCGCCCGCACCGGGCGGCGGCCCGATCCCATGACTGGAGGCTGTCGAGGTGTCTGCGATGCCGGTCGGCGGGCTGGTCCCCCGCGCCGTCGAGAACGCCGCTGACGTCGTCGTCCGCAACGCGAAGATCCATACCGGGGACGCCCGTCGCCCCCGGGCCGGCGCCCTCGCCATCCGCGGCGGCCTGATCACGGCCGTGGGGGACGAAGCGGACGTCGCCCCGCTCATCGGACCGTCCACCACCGTGGTGGACGCCCTCGGCCGGCGTGTGGTGCCCGGTCTCAACGACTCGCACCTGCACGTGATCCGGGGCGGCCTCAACTACGTCCTGGAGCTGCGCTGGGACGGCGTGACCTCGCTGCGCCACGCCCTGGCGATGCTGCGGGACCAGGCCGCCCGCACCCCCAAGGGGCAGTGGGTGCGGGTCGTCGGTGGCTGGTCGGCCGAGCAGTTCGCCGAGCGACGGCTCCCGACACCCGCCGAACTGAACGAGGCGGCGCCGGACACCCCGGTGTTCGTCCTCCACCTCTACCAGTCGGCGATCCTCAACCGCGCGGCGCTGAAGGCCGTCGGCTACACCAAGAACACCCCGGACCCGGCGGGCGGGCAGATCGTCCGGGGGCGCGGCGGCGAGCCCAACGGCATGCTGCTGGCCGCCCCCAGCGCCTTGATCCTCTACTCCACGCTCGCCAAGGCCCCGGTGCTGGAGGGCGAGGACCGCAAGACCTCCACCCGGCACTTCCTGCGCGAGCTGAACCGCTTCGGGCTGACCTCCGCGATCGACGCCGCCGGCGGGTTCCAGAGCTTTCCCGAGAACTACGCCACGGTCACCGAACTCGCCCGCGAGGGGCTGCTCTCGCTGCGCATCGCCTACCACTTGTTCCCGCAGACCCCCGGTCAGGAGCTCGACGACCTCACCCGCTGGATCGAGACGGTCCGCCCCGGAGACGGCGACGAGTGGCTCCGGCTGAACGGCGCCGGCGAGAACCTCACCTGGGCCGCCGCCGACTTCGAGAACTTCGCCGAGCCGCGCCCCGAACTCACCTCGTACGAAGCAGAGTTCGAGAAGGCCGTACGCCTGCTCATGGAGCACGGCTGGGGCTTCCGGCTGCACGCGACGTACGACGAGACGATCCGGCGCGACCTCGCGGTGTTCGAGAAGCTCGCCGCCGACGGCCTGTTCCCCTCCGGGAACCGGTGGCTCTTCGACCACGCCGAGACCGTCTCCCCGGACAGCCTCGACCGGATCGCCTCGCTCGGCGGCTCGCTCTCCGTGCAGAATCGTCTCTCCTTCCAGGGCGAGGTGTTCACCCGCCGGTACGGCCCCGGCGTCGCCGCCGACGCCCCGCCGGTCCGCGCGATGCTGGAGCGCGGGCTGACCGTGGCCGCCGGCACGGACGCCACCAGGGTGTCCTCCTACAACCCCTGGGTCGCCCTCCACTGGCTGGTCTCCGGGCGTACCGTCGGCGGCCTGACGATCCGGCCACCGGGGAACCGGGTGCACCGGGCGACCGCGCTCGCGATGTACACCACGGCGGGCGCGGCGCTCACCGGCGAGCAGGACGTCAAGGGCGTACTGCGACCGGGCTGCTACGGCGACCTGGCCGTCCTGTCCGACGACTACTTCACCGTGCCCGAGCGGGAGATCCCGCACATCGAATCCGTGCTGACGGTCGTCGGCGGCCGGATCGTCCACGCCGCGGCGGAGTACGAGGGCATGGACGAGGAGCTCCCGGCGGTCAGCCCCGCCTGGAGCCCGGTCGCCCACTTCGGCGGCTACCAGGCCTCCGGCGCGGCCCCGGGTGCGGGCGCCCGGCAGGCGGAGCTGCTCGGTCAGGTCGTCGCCGAGTCGGAGCTGCACCGCCGGTGGCGAGTCGGGCGCGGTCTGGCGACGGAGCACCAGCAACCGTTCGACCCCTGCTTCCTCCTCTGACCCCCTTCCAACGAGAACCGTTGAGAACCCAAAGGAACCGAAAGGAACCCGTCATGGTCGACTTCACCCAGGTCAGCGCCACCCCGAGCCCGGACCTGCTCACGCCCGACAACGCCGTGATGCTGTTCGTGGACCACCAGCCGCAGATGTTCTTCGGCACCGGCAGCGGCGACCGCACCGCGATCATCAACGCCACTGTCGGCCTCGCCAAGGCCGCCAGGGCCTTCGACGTGCCCACGGTGCTGACCACCGTGGCCTCCGAGTCGTTTTCCGGCCCGCTGCTGCCGCAGCTGGCGGCGGTCTTCCCGAAGGCCGAGATCCTCGACCGCACCTCGATGAACGCCTGGGAGGACGAGGCGGTCGTCGAGGCGGTCAAGGCCACCGGACGCGGCAAGATCGTCATAGCCGGCCTGTGGACCGAGGTCTGCCTGGTCCTGCCGGTCCTCTCCATGATCAGCCAGGGCTACGAGGTCTACGTCGTCGCCGACGCCTCCGGCGGCGTCTCCCCCAAGGCCCACGAGCACGCCATCCAGCGGATGACGCAGGCCGGCGCGGTCCCGGTCACCTGGCTCCAGGTGCTGCTGGAGCTCCAGCGCGACTGGGCGCGGACGGAGACCTACGGCGCCGTCACGGAGATCGTCAAGGAGCACGCCGACGCGTACGGCCTGGGGGTCGTCTACGCCCAGGCCGTCATCGGCGAGCACGCCGCGGGCTGAGCCCCGCCACCGGCGCCGTACCGGAACGCCGTTGTCAGAACAGGGACCAGGGACAAGGCAGGACACGATGGATACCGGACTGCTGATCCTCCGGGTGGTGGTGGGCCTGCTCATCGCCGGCCACGGGGTGCAGAAGGTGAGCCACCGCCTGGGGGGCGACGGCCTCGCCGGCGGGACGGAGGAATTCCGGCGCGACGGCTTCCGCGGCGGACCGCTCACCGCCCTCGCCGCGGGCGCCGGGCAGGTCGGGTCCGGGCTGTTCCTGGCCCTGGGCGCGCTCACACCGGCGGCGGCCATGGTCGCCATGGGCGTGATGACGGTGGCGATCACCGTCAAGCTGCCGCACGGGCTCTGGGTGCAGGACGACGGCTACGAGTACCCGCTGGTGCTGGTCGTCGTCGCGGGGGCGCTCGCCCTCACCGGCCCGGGCCGGTGGTCCGTCGACCACGCCGTCGGCCTGGCCGCCCGGCCGCTCGGGCTGTCGGTCGCGGCCGTCGTGCTCGGTCCGGCCGGCGGGCTGCTCACCCGGGCGGTCCTCCACCGCCCACCTGCGCGGGGGGAGGCGGCGGACGGTGCGCGCCCTGCTGACTGACGCCCTGCGGACCCTGGTCCCCCGGCGCACGGACCGGCACGGCCCGCTGCCGCCGCTGATGCTGCTGCTGACGGTGGCCACCGGCGTGGTGGACGCGGTGAGCTACCTCGGCCTCGGACACGTGTTCGTGGCGAACATGACCGGCAACGTGGTCTTCCTGGGGTTCGCCCTGGCCGGGGCCCCGGGGCTGTCGGCCGTGGCCTCGCTCGTCTCGCTGGCCTCCTTCCTGGCCGGCGCGCTGGTGGGCGGGCGGTTCGGCAGCCGGACGGCGGCCCACCGCGGGCGTCTGCTGGCCCTGGCCGCCGGCGTCCAGACGGTCCTGCTGGCCGCGGCGGCCGTCACCGCCGCGGCCGCGGACGGCGGCGCCCGCTACTCCCTGATCGTCCTGCTGGGCCTGGGCATGGGCCTCCAGAACGCCGTGGCCCGGCGACTCGGCGTACCCGACCTGACGACCACCGTGCTCACCCTCACCCTGACCGGCCTCGCCGCCGACTCGACGGCGGCCGGGGGCACGGCACCTCGCCCGGGGCGCCGGATCCTCTCCGCGCTGGCGATGCTGCTCGGCGGCCTCGCGGGAGCGGCGCTGATCCTGCACGGCCGGCCGGCCACCGCCCTGGCCCTGGCCGCGCTGCTGCTCCTGGCCACCGCGCTGACCGCCCGCCGGGTCTCGACCCCTGACGCCCACTGGGCCCCGCCGACTGCCTGAGCGGCACCGACGACAACCAGGCGCCCGGCGTCCCCGTACAGGCGGACGCCGCCGAGGCGCACACGACGACCGGAAGGTCCCCCGATGAAACGACGCTTCGTCCGACGGCTGGTCCCGTTGGTGACGGCGATCGCCGCCCTGACGGCGCTCCCCACCGCCTCGGTGGCACAGGGCACCCAGCCACGACCGCCGGGCCCGCACCGGCAGTTCGCCGTCGGGCCCCAGTACGACTCCACCCACGTCTACGTCGAACCGGGCACGGAGCAGGCGTTCGCGGCCAGTTGGGTGGCCACCTTCGGCGGGACCACGATCGGGCCGAACGCCACCCAGGTGACGCCCACGCCCAGCCGGACGCTCTCCGAGCTGATCCTCTCCCCGGTGGGCACACTGTCGGTGTTCGACTACACCACGCCCGTCCCCCACCCGTTCGGCACCGAGCGCACCGGCTGGCTGGTGACCGACCTCGACCAGGCGGTCCGTGCCGCCCGGGCCGACGGCGCGGCCGTGACCGTGGCGCCGTTCGCCGACCCGATCGGGCGGGACGCCGTCGTACAGTTCCCCGGCGGGATCAACGCCCAGCTCTATGTGCACACCACCCCGCCGTCCTACCCCGGCCTGGCGAGCGTCCCCGAGAACCGGCTCTACCTGTCACCCGACGCGGTGGGCGCCTTCCTGCGCGGCTACCTCGCCTTCACCCAGGGCCGCGTCGTCTCCGACGACCGCCGGGCCGACGGCGCCACGATCGGGCTGCCCGGCACGACATACCGGCTGCTGCGGCTCACCTCCGGATTCGGCACCACGACGATCGCCGTGACGAACGGCCACCTGCCGCACCCCTTCGGCCGGGAGCTCACCGGCTACGGCGTGCCGGACCTCGGCGCCACACTGAAGCGGGCGAAGGGCGCCGGCGCGTCGGTGCTGTGGGGTCCTGTTTCGGCGGGTGGCCGGGACAGCGCGATGGTGCGCTTCCCGGGCGGCTACATCGCGGAGATCCACACCGACCGATGACCGGTGACCGGTCATCAGTGACGGGTACCCGATGGCGGGCCGTCGTGCTCGACGGCCCGCCGCCGCGCTCACACCGCGACGCCGTACCCCGAACCCGGTACGGCGGCCGGTAGCGGCAGCCGTACGGCGCCCGGCGTCGGGCCCGTTCCGGCACAGGCCTGCCACTCACGAGGAGAGACCCCGTACGCGGCACGGAACGCCCGGCTGAAGTGACTGGCGCTCACGAACCCCCAGCGGCCCGCGACCGCCGCGACGGTCGCCCGGCCCGCCGCCGGGCGGGCGAGGTCGCGGCGGCACACGTCCAGCCGCTGGCGCTGGATCCAGCGGGCCACCGTCATCCCCTCGAAGCGGAAGAGCTTGTGCAGGTACCGCACCGACACATGGTGGGCCGCGGCGATCCGCTCCGGCGAGAGGTCCGGGTCCCCGAGGTGGCGCAGGATGTGGTCCTTGACCCGGGCCAGGGTCGCCAGGGCGGCCTCGGGTGCCTCCGGGACGGACCGGCCGCGGCGCTCGTGAGCGAGCGCCGCGAGCAGGTCGAGCGCCGTGGTGGCGAGCCGGGAAGCCTGTCGCGGCTCCATCGAGCCGACCGACCGGGAGAGGCACCCCAGGTAGGCGGCCACCAGCCGGGCGGTGGCGTCACCCGTGTCATCGCCCGTGTCGAAGGCCGTCGCGGTGAGCACCCGCAGGTCCTCCTCGGAGACCCCCACGGCCGACCGCGGCCAGTGGAAGGCCGTGAAGAAGAAGGGCTCCGGCAGCTCCTTGGCGAACGGCCGCCCGGCGTCGGAGATCGCGAAGGTACCCGGCCGCAGCTCCACCCGGTGGCCGTCCTGGACCAGCCGGGCGGTACCGCGGTGCTGGAGCGCCAGCGTGAGATGGTCCTCCCCGCCGCGGGCGATCAGGCCCGCGCCACGCTCGACCCGCTGCGGGCCGGCCCGCACCAAAGAGACCTGTAACGCGCCCAGCCGGTGGCTGGTGATCGTCGCGGGGGCGGGCGCGCTTTCCAGCAGGGCCACGTCCAGCGGGATGAAGGTGTGGGAGACGGCTTCGTGCCAGTACGCGGCGCGGTCGGCGGACGGCACCTCGGCGGTGTCGAGGACGACGGACATCAACGCTCCTCGAACGGCTGTCGACCGGACCGGCCGGCGTCGTCGTTCCGGAGCGAGCGCCACTCACGCGGCGGGACGCCGTACACGGCGCGGAAGGCGCGGCTGAAGTGCGCCGGATCGGCGAAGCCCCACCGCTGGGCGACGGCCGACACCGTCGGCGCGGTGCGGCCGCGCCGGGCCAGCTCGCGGGCGCACGCGTCCAGCCGGAGCCGCTGGATCAGCCGGCTCACCGTCACCCCCTCGCCCTCGAACAGCCGGTGCAGGTAGCGCACGGAGATGTGGTGGGCACGTGCGATCCGCTCGGGCGACAGTTCCGGATCGCCCAGGTGGCGGCCGATGTACTCCCGCACCCTGTGGACCAGGTGCTCGTTCGGGGTGCCCGGCTCGTGCGCCGCCCGGGCGAGGCACAGCTGGGCGATCAGCGCGCTGAACAGGTCCGCGACGCTGCCGGCCAGCCGGTCGCCGACCGGGGCCGGGTAGGAGTGCGCGGAAGCGGCCAGGACATCGAGGAACGGCAGGAGCACCGGTCCGCACCCCTCCTCGGGGCCGACGGCCGTCGCCGACGCGTGCCGCACGTCGCGTTCCGGCACGCCGAGCAGCCGGCGCGGCAGGTGGAACAGGTGGGTGCGGAATCGCTCCGGGCAGTCGACGTCGTACGGGCGCGCCGTGTCGTACAGGGCGAGCCCGCCCGGCGGCACCTCCGCGCGGCGCCCGTCCTGCTCCAGGACGGCCCGGCCCGACACCTGGACCCCGACGCCGACCTGCGGTTCGCCCAGCGGCTCCCGGGCGATCAGCGCGGCCGTGCGTGAGAACCGGGCGGCGTCCGCCTTCAGCGTGGAGATCCGCACGTACCCGAGCCGGTGCGACTCCACCAGCCCGTGGAACGGCCGGCCGGTGAGCGGGCGTACCTCGACCGGTACCGGCGTCCGTGACACCGCCCCGCTCCGGAAGCCCGCCTTCTCGTCGTCCGCGACCGACTCGTCCGCGACCGATGTGGTCGTCACCCGCATGCCCATTTGACCGTCCTTCCACCGAAGCCCCGCGCGTTCAGCCTGGGGCTCGGGCGCGGTGGGTCGTTAGGTCATCTGACTGGCTGTCGCCTTCGGACGGCGGGCGGCGGGCGTCGCGGCGGTTCAGGTGCCGTCGAGGGCGTGGGCGAGGGCGGCGCGCGAGGTGATGCCGAGCTTGGGGAAGACCTTGTAGAGGTGGGCCCCGACGGTGCGGGGCGACAGCTGGAGCCGCCGGCCGATCTCCTTGTTGGTCAGACCGGTCGCGGCCAGCCGGGCGATGCGCAGTTCCTGGCCGGTCAGGCCGGACGGTCCCTCGGCCGGTCCGTCCGGCGGCAGGGTCACGGACTCGCCGGCGGCCCGCAGTTCCTCCTCGCAGCGCCGGGCCCAGGGGACGGCCTGGAGGCGGCGGAAGGTGTGGTGGGCCGCGCGCAGCGGCTCCCGGGCTCCGGTCCGGTGGCGGCGGCGCAGCCACGAGCCGTGGGCGAGCCGCAGCCGGGCGAGGTCGAACGCCCACCGCTCGGCGCCCGGGACGGCGTACGCGGCACGGTAGGCGTCGTCGGCTTCGTCTTCCGTGGCGGCCAGGGCGGTGGCGGCCGCGTACAGGAAGGCGTGCCGGCCGGAGATCTCCGCGGAGCGTGCCGTGCGCCCGGCCGCGAGGTGGGCCCGTGCCTCCTCGTGGCGGCCGGTGTGCACGGCGGCCGTCACCAGGTCGAAGACCAGCGCGTGGTGCCAGGGCGGGCCGCCCGGCAGCCGCCCGGGCGGGGTGATCTCGCAGAAGTGCGCGTACGCCTCCTCGTAGCGCTGGTGGGCGAGCGCGGCCAGGCCGCGCAGGTGGGTCAGGCGGTCGAGGACGTACCGCATCCGGGCGCGGGTGGCGGTCGGCCTGATCTCCTGTTCGAGCTCCCGTAATCCGGCCTCGTCACCCCGGCCGGCCAGGAAGTGGGCGTAGTACTGGCGGAACATCAAGGCGTTGGTGTGGTAGCCGAGTTCTTCCGCGATCTCGGCCTCGCGCAGGCAGACGGCCGCCTGGTCCCAGTGTCCGAGCAGGAAGTCCTGGTGGCACTTGGCCTTCGCGACCGAGCCCTGGGTGGCGTAGCCGTGCGGCCCGGTGAAGCGCTGCCACAGGTCGCCCTCGGGGCAGTCGAGCGCGGAGGCGGTCCACAGCAGGAGCCAGGCCGCGCCGGCCTCCTGTTCCTCGGTCAGTCGCCCGGCCACCTCCCGGAGCGCGGTGGCCGTGTCCGGGCCCGGGTCGGACCAGGCCCGCAGACACAGCCGGCCCGCCTCGGAGACCTTCTCGCGGTGCCGTTCCAGGGCCCGCCAGGCCCAGGGGTCGTCCGTGTAGCTCGCGGCCAGGAGCAGTTTGAAGTAGGCCTGTTCGACCAGCCCGCCGAAGGTGTCGGCGCCCGGTGCGGTCAGCGTGTCGAGGGCCGTGGGCAGCAGCGCGGCGGAGGACTCGAAGTCGACGTGGTGGCTCTGGTCGGCGTAGACCACCGCGTACGCGAACAGCGGGGCGACGTCCTGCGGGACCGTGCTGGCCTTCAGCTCCTCCACCAGGGCGGCGGTGTGGCGCAGTTGCCCGCCGTGGGCCGACATCACCGCCGCCCAGGTGAGTCTTCGGGCGCGGTCGCAGGAGCTGGGGCTGAGGGCGGCGGCGCGTTCGAGCAGGAGCGCGCCCTCCGCGTCCCCGCCGCGGCGGGTGAGGTCGCGGCCGGCCTCCTGGAGGCGGTGTGCGAGTTCCTCGTCGGGCAGCAGCGCGGCGGCCGCCTCGTGGACCAGCCGCCGGGGGTCGTCCGGCGCGAGGGCTTCGGACAGGGCGCGGTGGGCCTCGCGGCGTGCGGTGTCGGAGGCCGCGGAGACGACGGCGGTGCGGACCAGGGGGTGCCGGAACACCAGGTGTCCGGCCGGGTCGAGTCGGGCCAGTCCGTCGGCCTCGACGCGTTCCAGGGCCTCCCGCGCGTTGTCGTCCGCGACGGCGCGCAGCCAGCCGCCGTCGCTGAAGTCCGGGCCGGTGGCCAGCGCTCCGAGCAGGAGGAGGCGGCCGACCTCCGGTGTCACCTCTCCCAACCGCTCGGCGAACATCCGCTCCAGCTTCCGTCCCAGGGGCAGCCGCTCCGGCAGTGGAGCGGTTCCCCGCTGCTGGCCGGCCGCGAGTTGGCGCGGCAGTTCCACCAGCGCCAGGGGGTTCCCGGCCGCCTCGGCCAGGACCCGGTCCCTGGCGGGCGCCGCGAGTTCGGGGTAGCGGTGGCCCAGCAGCAGGGCCGCGTCCGTCCGGGGCAGGGCCCGCACGTCGACGGCCTCGGCCGACCACGTCTGAGCGGCCGGCCCGTCAGGGCGGGTCGCGCCGACGATCACCACCGGCAGTTCGGCACAGCGCCGGTGAAGGAAGGCGAAGACGGTCGCGCTCGACGAGTCGATCCAGTGCAGGTCGTCCAGGAGCAGCAGCACGGGTGCGGTGCGTACCGCCTCCTCCAGCAGCGCCAGGGCTGCGGTGCCGACGGCGAAGCCGCTGGGAGTCCCGGAGCGGACGCCGAGCGCGCTCTCCAGGGCGTCCCGCTGGTGCGCGGACAGGGTGCCGGACCGCGAGAGCTGCGCCCAGAACGCTTGGTGGAGGGCTCCGAACGCGAGATCCGTCTCCGCCTCCGTGCCGACCGCGCGCAGGACGGCGAATCCGCGCTCGCGGGCCGCGCGTTCCGCCCAGGCCAGCAGCGTGCTTTTGCCGACCCCGGCGTCACCGCGCAGCAGCACCGTGGAGCCGCTCGCGCCGTCCACCGCCTGGACCAGCGCCGCGGCCAGCAGCTCCGTCTCCCGCCGCCGCCCGACCAGCACCGGAACCTGCCCGTCCTCCGCCACCCCTCGTCCCCTCTCGGGCCGACCGGCCCGCTCCCCGGGCGCCTAAGATTACTGCCCGTCAGAACACCAGTGCCACGCCGGGTATGGCTCCGAACACGTAGGGCAACACGGACGGGGTGGCGACGTACGGTGCCGTGCGTGCTTTCGCGGTTGGTCCCCCATGGACACAGAAGGTGACAGCCCCAAGGCCACCCCCAGCGCACACCTCACCTCGTCATCGCCGCGTTCCCCGCACGACGACGGCCCGGCGACGCCCGGCCGCTCGCGGGAAGCTGTAGGCAAGCCCTGGCCTGAACCGTTCGGAGCCCAAGGCACGATCCCGTATCACTGGGGGCTCCCAGGCCGGTGCTCCGCTGGGGGCCGTCCACGCGGGCGAGGCCGCACTGCGCTGACGCCCTGCGGTCAGCTTCTTTCGGGACCGCCTACAGGTACAGCGGTGGATTGCACGGCAGCTTCGCGAGCCCCGGTAGAGCCCGGCATGCAGGGCGAGATCGTCGAAGAAGTCGAGCAGGGCGGGCGGCGGGGTCGCGGGGTCGGGCGTGCCGCGCCAGGCGTGCAGGGCGTCCACGGCCTCGCGGACGATGTCGGCGCAGATGTCGACGGCGAGTGCTTCCAGGCCGGCGTAGTGGAGGTAGGGCGTAGTGGAGGTAGAACGTGGCGCGGCCGACCTCGGCCCTGCGCACCAGCGCGGCGACGCTGACCTGCGCCAGCGGGTGGCCGACACACTCCTCCAGCAGGGCCCGGCGCAGCTTGGCCCGGGTCCGCGCCGCTCGGGGGTCTTCGCGCAGGGCGGTCTCCATCGGCGTATCCACCCCTCACATCTCATGGACAGGTGTCCAGAACGCTTGGACGGGTGTCCAGGAGATGACACGCCCGGTGCGGAAGCGATCAGCAGCGTGGTCGCGGGTAATGCAGCGGTCGACGTGGTCGTGCGGGCGGCCGCGATTCCCTCCATGCTGGAAACGAGGGGGTGAGGCGAGGGAGGAAGTGGTGAGGATGCGGACCGTTGTGGACCTCACGCGCTGCCAGGGCTACGCGCAGTGCGTGTTCCTCGCACCGGAGGTGTTCCAGCTGCACGGGGAGGAGGGGCTGCTGTACACCCCGGCCGTCCCCGACGACCAGGTCGAGCGCGTGCGCCAGGCCGCTGCGGCGTGCCCGGTCCAGGCGATCCTCCTCGGTGAGGAGGTGAACGCCGGTGCCCGGTGACCTCAAGGACGGCCGCTTCGTCATCGTCGGCGCGTCGCTGGCCGGGCTGAGGGCCGCGGAGGCATTGCGCGAGGAGGGCTTCACCGGCTCGCTGACCGTGGTCGGGGACGAGCCCCATCCACCCTACGACCGGCCGCCACTGTCCAAACAGGTGCTCCTCGGCCATGCGGCGGCGGACACCACCGAGCTGCCGATGCGGCGGGACCCGGACGCCGACTGGCGGCTGGGCGTACGCGCCACGGGCCTGGACCCGCTCGCGAAACGGGTGGCGCTGGACACCGGCGAGTCGCTGCCGTTCGACCGGCTGCTGATCGCCACCGGGACCCGCGCGCGGCCTTGGCCCGACCCGAAGGAAGCCGCCCTGGACGGGGTGTTCACCCTGCGCACCCGTGACGACGCCGGAGGGCTGGCGGAACGGCTGGCCGCCGGGCCGCGGCGGGTGCTGGTGATCGGTGGCGGCTTCACCGGCTCGGAGATCGCCTCGGTCTGCCGGGAACGGGGGCTGGAGGTCACGGTCGCCGAGCGCGGCCCCGCACCCCTGGTGGGCGCGCTGGGCGGCACCCTGTCGAAACTCGCGGCCGTCATGCAGCGCAACCACGGGGTGGACCTGCGCTGCGGGGTGACGGTCACCGCCCTGCGCGGGGACGGGAACGGCCGCTTCGACGGCGCGGACCTGTCCGACGGCAGCCGCGTCGACGCGGACGTGTGCGTCGTGGCGCTGGGAGCGGTCCGCAACGTGGAGTGGCTGGCGGATTCCGGACTGGCGGCGGGCCCGCGCGGCATCGCCTGCGACGCCGGCTGCCGGGCCTTCAACATGTACGGGATCGTCACCGACGACGTCTTCGTGGCCGGCGACGTCTCCCGCTTCCCCCATCCGCTGTTCGGGTATCAGATGCTCTCCTTGGAGCACTGGGGCAACGCGGTCGCGCAGGCCGAGGTGGCGGCCCACAACATGGTCAGCCCCGGGCCCCTGCGGCGCCCGCACCTCGCCGTCCCCGAGTTCTGGTCGAACCAGTTCGGGCTCAACATCAAGTCGGTGGGCGTGCCCGCCTTCTCCGACCAGGTGGTGATCGCCCAGGGCTCATTGGAGGCGCGCCGCCTGGCGATGGTCTACGGCTACCAAGGGCGGGTCACGGCCGCCGTCACCGTCGACATGGCCAAGTCGCTCGGCTACTACCGGCACCTGATCGAGACCGCCGCTCCGTTCCCGCCCCCACCCGGCGCGGCGGACCGCGCGATCGCGGCCGACGTCACGATTCCCTCCGACGTGCCGGACCCGAAGGGGCTCACCCACGGCCCCACCGTGGCGCTCACCGGCTATCTGCCGGATCGCCGGCTGACCGTGGTGTAGAGCCCGCCCACCGACCGCGTCCCGCCCGACGACGAGGAGCCACCATGGCCTCCGACACCTTGCTGGCACGGATCACCGACTACGCCAGCCGCCCCGACCCCTACCCGCTGTACGCGGAACTCCGCGAGGCCGGTCCCGTGGTGCGGCAGACGGACGGCAGCCACCTGATCGGCACCTACCACGAGATCGCCGCCCTGCTCCACGACCCTCGTATGAGTGCCGATCCCCGCAGCCGTGGAGATGCGGCACCGCACCTGCCGTTCCTGCGGCTCGACGACCCCGAGCACCACAGGCTGCGCACCCTGGCCATGCGGCCGTTCGGCCCACCGCACAGCCCGGGCCGGGTCGATGCCATGCGCGACGAGATCGCCCGGATCACCAAGGAGCTGGCGGAGACCGTCCAGACGGGCCGGCAGATCGACATCGTCGACGACTTCGCCTACCCCCTGCCCGTCACGGTGATCTGCCGGCTCCTCGGCGTACCGCGCGAGGACGAGCCGCTGCTCCGGGAATGGTCCGATGCCCTGGTCACATCCGCCGACGTGAGGCCGGGCGAAGACGCCACCGAGCGGACCCGGGCGGGCGATCAGGCGCGGATCGAGATGGGCCGCTATCTGCTGGACCTCGCCGAGCGGCGTCGTGACCACCCGACCGACGACATGCTCTCCGCCTTCGTCAACGAGCCGGATCCCGCCCTGCGGCTCACCCGGGAGGAGCTCGCGGAGACCGCGATCCTGCTGTTCATCGCGGGGCACGAGACCACGGTCAACCTGATCACCAACGGCGTGCTCACCCTGCTGCGCCACCCCGAGCAGCTGGACCGCCTGCGCCGCGAGCCCGACCTGCTGCCACGAGCGGTGGAGGAACTGCTGCGCTACGAACCCCCGGTCCACATGCGCGAGCGCATCCCCCTCGCCGACATCGACGTCGCCGGCACCGCGATCCCCGCGGGCGCGTCCGTCGTACTGGTACTGGCCTCGGGCAACCGCGACCCCATGCGGTTCCCCGAGCCCGACAGGTTCGACCCCACCCGCCCGGACAACCAGCACCTCGGCTTCGGCAGCGGCATCCACCTGTGCTACGGCGCCCCCCTCGCCCGCATCGAAGCCCAGGCCGCACTCGGCGCGCTGATCCCCCACCTCGGCACGGCCCGCCTGGTCCAGGACCCGCCCCCCTACCGCCAGAACGCCATGCTCCGCGGCCCCCGCCACCTGCCCGTCCAACTATGAGGCCACGGCAACCACCACACCGGGCGACAGCCGGCACACTCGGTTCCGGGCACGAGACCTCCACCCCGGGCTCATTCCGTGCCGGTGACGGTCACGTGCTCGGAGAGGCTCCACCGGCCGTCGGCACGACCGACGGCCTAGCCGAACCGGATCGTGCCGGGCGCGGACCAGGGGAGATGGAAGACGGTGCTCGCCCCCACCACGGAGGGAGTGACGAGCCGGGTGTCGACCAGTGAGGTGCGCAGGACTCCGGTGTCCCAGCGCAGGCGCACCTCGTCCCCGGCGGACATACCCGCGGGCCCTGCGGGGTCATGCGCGGGGCGGGTCCTGGGCCAGGTGGGCCCGGCCCGGGATGCCGGGCGGAGGGCCGCGTTCGTGGGCGAGCCGGACGAGTTCCTCACCGGCTCACTTCGGGGTGGTTCACGCGGGCGCCGTCGCGATAGACGATCTCGACCGTGCGGGCCGGCGTGTCGTAGGTCTCCGGGGACAGGCCGAGCCGGGGCTGGTCCAGGTCTCCGGGGACGGCGCGGACGTGCGGGCGAGGGCCGGGCCCCACAGCCGATAAGCGGTGAGTGACCGGCGTACGCACTCGTCGGCCTGCTCTGGCGTGGCGGCCCTCACCACGCACCAGACGGTGGCCCCCGTACGGTCGAGGAGTTCCCTCAGCAGGAAGGCCCCGAGGAACCCGGTCGCGCCCGTCAGCAGCACGTGCACGGGGCCGGAGGGGGGCGGTACGGGTGCCGCCGGCTCTTCGACGCGGGGGCGGCCGCAGGGCCAGGGGGTGGCGGAGTCCGCTCAGGAGGCCGTCGCGGGAACGAGGTGGTCGAGTCCCTGCGCACTGCCCGTCGCGGCCTCGATCGAGCGCGGCAGCATGATGCTCTCGTAGGCGCGGACCGCCTCGCCGACACTGGATTCGGTAACGAGGGCGTGGGCGAGGTCGGAGCCGTCGAGCATGGCGAGATTGGCGCCCAGCCCTACCGGGGGCATCAGGTGCGCGGCATCGCCGAGCAGCGTGACGCCGGGAACGTGTTCCCAGGTGTGCGGGGCGGGCAGGACGGACAGGGACCGGTTGATGAACCCGCTGTCGCCGTTCCGCAGGATGTAGCGCAGGCTCTCGTCCCAGCCGTCGAACACCTTCAGCAGGTGCGTCCGCACGGCCCGCTGGTCGCCGAGGTCGATACCGGCGGCCACGTACCAGTCCTCGGGCGCGCGGAGCGCGATGTAGGCGCGGATGTGGCCGTTGCTGTTGCGCTGGGCGACCAAGGACCTGCCGACGCCCTTCGCCAGCATCGATCCGTTGCCGACCAGCCGGGCGAGGTCGGGATGGCGGGTGTCGCAGTCGTCGAATCCGGTCTCGACGAAGGTGACACCGGTGTAGCCGGGTGCCGCGTGCGACAGGGCCGGGCGGACGCGTGACCAGGCACCGTCGGCACCGACCACCAGATCGAAGTCCTCGGCGGTGCCGTCACCGAAGAACAGCCGGCAGGTGCCGTCGGCCAATGGGGTGACCCCACTGACGGCGCGGTCCCACCGCACCGTGCCCTTGGTGAGCGAGTCCAGGAGCAGACCGCGCAGTTGGCCTCGGTCGATCTCCGGTCGGCCGCCGACGGCGGAAGGCCCCTCCTGCGCCAAGAGGGCGGCGGTGGCGAAGTCGAGCACGCGCCACTCATCTCCTTCGGGGCGGGCGAGGGCGTGGAATCGGTCGAGGAGCCCCGCCGAACGCAGGGCGGCCTGGCCGGTGTCGGCATGCATGTCGAGAGTGCCGCCCTGCGGGCGGGCGTCGGCGGATGCCTCGCGTTCGAAGACGGTGACGGAGCGGCCGTGTTGCTGCAGGACTCGGGCACAGGTGAGGCCGCCGAGGCCGGCGCCGACGATCGCGATGCGCGGATCACGAGCAGGGTTCATGGGAATGCCCCTCGGGGGTGGGTGAGCCGCCGGGAGGTCCGGCATCACCAAGAAAGCACACTCGCTAAATAAGTGCAATGACTAAACTTTCGTAGCGGATGCACTTCACGGTATGGTGTGCGAGTGACCGAACCGACCGGGCGCCGCGAGCGCAAGAAGGCCCAGACCCGCCAGTCCCTGGCCGAGGCCGCACTTGAGCTCTTCCTCGAGCGTGGCTACGACCAGGTCGGCGTCAAAGACGTCGCCGACGTCGCCGACGTCTCGGTGACCACCCTGTTCAAGCACTTCTCCAGCAAGGAAGCCCTGGTCTTCGATCAGGACGACGACCTGGAAGCGGCACTCGTCGCCGCCGTGCGCGAGCGCGCCCCGGGTCAGTCGATCCCGCAGGCGTTGCGCGAGCACCTCCTGCTGAAGCAGACCCAGTTCGCCGTCCATGCCGCGGACCCGCGGTTCGCCGACTTCACACGCCTGGTTCAGGAGACCCCCGCGCTGCGCGACTACGCCCACCGCATGTGGACGCGCCACGAAGCGGCCCTGACGAGGGCCATCGCCGAGGCTGCAGGCGCTCCCGAGGACGACGTCAGCTGTGCCGCCCTGGCGCGATTCGCCCTTGAGGCCCGCGGCCTCATCCTGCGGCACCCCGAACCGCGCCGAGCCGCCGACGAGGTCTTCGCGCTGCTCGAACACGGCTGGGCAGCCGCCCATCCGGGCAACTGATCGCCCCCGGCCAGTGGGGTGATGCGCCGCAGTTGATCCCGGTCGTGGACCGTATCCGTGTCCTATGTCCGGCAGGCGGGCGCCCGCAGACCCGCCCTGACCATCTGCGCGGCGATAACGCGTACAGCTCCCATCGGAACCGCTTCTACCTGCGACGACGCCAGATCCGGCACACCGTTCGCCGCCGTAGTGCTCAGCGCAGGGCCGAACAACCCGCTCACGAGTGTCGGCGGAAGGCCGCGGCGAACGCGAAGGGCGAGCCGTAGCCGACGGTGTCGGCGATCCGGGCCAGGCTGAGGTCGTCGGCGCGCAGGTGGTCGCGGGCGAGGGTCATGCGCCATTCGGTCAAGTACCGCATGGGAGCCTGGCCGAGCCCGTCCCGGAACGCTCGTGCGAAGGCGGCTCGGGACAGGCCGCTGATCGAGGCGAGTTCAGGGGCCGTCCATGGGTGCGCCGCGTTCTCGTGCATGGCTTGCAGCGCGGCGCCCAGCCGGGGGTCCGCTGCCGCCCGGTACCAGCGCGGTGCGGTCGCGCTGCGGTGGAAGCCGGCGCGGATGGCCAGGACGAGCAGCAGGTCCAGAAGCCGGTCCAGGACGACCTGCTGGGCGAGTTCGCCGCAGACCAGTTCGCGGGAGAGCAGCGTGATCACGTCGCGCAGCGGATCGTCGTCGGCCGCCGAGGGGGTCGGGACTTGGGGCAATGCGTCGAGCAGTCCGCCGCCGACATCCGTTCACCGAGGACGGGAACACCGAGTTCAACATGTTCCTGTGGATGCCCCCCGGCGGCGACCGCGCGGCAGACGTCCTGCTGGCCGACTCCACGATCTTCAGCACGCTCTTCCGCGCCGACGACAGCCTGCGGAACTTCTGGCGCAACCTCGTCACGTAGCGATGCCGCAGGGAGGCCGACGTGAGCGCACCCATCCACGTCACACTCGAACTCGACGACATCCAGCGCGGGGTCCTCAGCCCACGCCCCACCCCGTACGCGGCGACGTACCTCGTCTTCCGCATCGACGACCGCGCCCAGGGCCGGGAGCTGATGCGGCGGGCGAGCGCGGCGGCGACCTCGGCCGCCGACACCCGCAGCCCCCTGGGGGACACCTGGGTCAGTGTCGCCGTCACCTACGGGGGCCTGGAGGCCCTGGGAGTGCCGCGCTCCTCGCTGGGGTCGTTCGCCTGGGAGTTCCGGCAGGGCATGGCGGCCCGCGCCCGAGCGCTGCGCGACGAGGGCGCCAGCAGCCCGCAGCACTGGGAAGCACCCCTCGGTACGCGCGACGTCCATGTGGTGATCACGGCGATCGCACCCGACCCCCCTCGTCTGGAGGAGGCCATCGACCGCGCCCGCCCCGCCTACGAGCGCCTGCCCGGCGTGACGGCGATCTGGCGGCAGGACTGCTACGCACTGCCCACCGAGAAGGAACACTTCGGCTACCTCGACGGCGTCAGCCATCCGGCCATCGAAGGCAGCGGCATCCCAGGGTCCAACAGGCTGGAAGAGCCTCTGAAGAGCGGGGAGTTCGTCCTCGGCTACCCCGATGAGATCGGCGGTGTCCAGTTGCCTCAGCCGGCCGTGCTCGGGCGCAACGGCAGCTATGCGGTCTTCCGCAAGCTCCACCAGGACGTCGCCGCGTTCAGGCGGTATCTGAGGGACAACTCCGCCGGGGCCGAGGACGAGGAGCTGATCGCTGCGAAGATCATGGGCCGCTGCCGCAGCGGGGCCCCTCTGGCGCTCGCCCCGCAGCACGACGATCCCACGCTCGGCGCGGACCCCCACCGCCGCAACACCTTCCTGTACGAGCAGGACGATCCGATGGGATTGACCACGCCCGGTGGCTGCCACATCCGCCGGGCCAACCCGCGCGACGCCTCGGTGGCCGGGGAGGTCCGGCTGCACCGCATGATCCGGCGCGGCGCCGTCCACGGCCCGCCACTGCCCGAAGGCGTGCTGGAGGACGACGGAGCGGACCGCGGTCTGATGTTCGCGTTCATCGGCGCCCACCTGGGCCGGCAGTTCGAGTTCGTCCAGTCGGAGTGGATGAACGACGGCGTCTTCTTCGGGGCCGGCAACGTGAAGGACCCCGTCGTCGGTACCGCCGACGGGCAGACCGGCTACACCATCCCCCGACGGCCCGTGCGGCGCCGTCTGGCCACGCTGCCCCGGTTCGTCGTGACCCGTGGAGGCGAGTACTGCTTCCTGCCGAGCCTCAGCGCGTTGCGCTGGCTCGGGGACCTCCACGACTGACCGGACGGACAAGCGCCATGGACACCCTGCATCTCGTCCTCAACGCGGTCACTGTCATCTTCATCGCGGCCACCATGTTCGCCGCCGGCCTGCGCGCCACCGTCCCGGCACTGCGCGGCGTCCTCGCCGACGTCCCCCTGCTGTCGCTGGCGCTGATCGCCAACATGGTGGTCATCCCGTTGCTGGGCTGGGGCATCGGCGCACTGTTCGGTCTGCCCTCGGCCGCCTTCATCGCCCTCGTCCTGATCGCCTCCTCCCCGGGCGGCCCCTTCGGGGCGAAACTGGCGACCGTGCAGCAGGGCGACGTCGTCGCAGGCGCGGCGATGCAGGTCCTGGTCGCCTCCCTCGGCAGCCTCACCTTCGCCCCCACCGTCAACGCCATCCTCACCGCCGCCGACATCGGCGCCAAGGTCTCCCTCGACGTCGGCGCGCTGGTGCGGACGGTGGCACTGCTGCAACTCGTCCCCTTCGCCATCGGCCTGCTCCTGCGCCGCTACGCCCAACCCACCGCACAGGCGTGGCACCCCACGGCAGCCGCGGTCTCCAATATCACGTTCCTGGTGGTGCTGGCGGGCATGCTGCTCGGCAGTTGGCGCGACGTCGTCGATCTCTTCGGTTCACTGGCCCTGCTCGCGGGGTTCCTGCTCGCGGTGTTCGCCTTCGCCATGGGAACCCTGCTGGCCACCGGCCCGGTGATGCGCCGCACCACCATGGGCGGCGTCGCCTCGGTGCGCAACGCCGGCCCGGCCCTGGCGGCCATCGGTCTCGCCTTCGCCGACCAGCCCGCTGTTCTGGGCGCACTCGCCGCGATCCTCCTCAGCGGCCTCGCGGCAGCCCTCCCCATCGCCACGTGGCTCAGCAGGCACAGGAAGGCCCCGGACGCCGCCCCTGGCGGGAGCCCAGCGTGGAGCAGGAGCCGCTCGACAAGGCCCACGTCGGCTGCGATGCCCGGTCGAGCGAGGGCGTCCACCGTCAAACGTCAGCAGCCCGAGCAGTTCATGCGTCCTCCTCGGTGGATGGCGCGGCCTCGTGGTCCGCAGCCCGGGGCCCCGGAACGGTGGCCGCGACGAGGTCGAGGCGGGTGTCCATGCCGAGGTTCACCTCACCGTAGGGCCGGACGTGGCCGTTATGGGCAGGCACTCGGCGAGCAGGTCGACGACGTCCCGCCAGGCTCGCTGCGCGTGCCGCGGGTGGTAGCCGACCCCGGGGCGCACGGTGTGGTCGACCGGTGGGTGATGGAAGGCGTGCAAGGCGCCGCCGTAGACCGTGAGGCGCCAGTCGACGCCCGCGGCCTGCATCTCGGCGGTGAATGCGTCCCGTCGCGCGGGCGGCATGATCGGGTCTTCCGACCCGACCCCGGCCCACACCGGGCAGTGAATGCGCGCCGTCTCGCCCGGTCGCCCCGTAATCAGTCCGTTGACTGTCGCGATCGCGCGCAGGTCGACACCGTCGCGCCCGAGTTCCAGCGCGATCGCGCCCCCGGTGCCGTAGCCGACGGCGGCGATCCGGTCCGGATCGGTCCGCGGCTCGGAGCGGAGCACGTCGAGCGCCGCGTGGCCGATGCCTCGCATCCGGTCGGGGTCGGCGAGCAGCGGCATGCAACGAGCCAGCATCTCCTCAGGGGCGTCCAAGTAGCGCCCGCCGTGGAGGTCGAAGGCCAGCGCCACGTATCCCAGCTCGGCGAGCGCATCGGCCCGTCGGCGCTCGACGTCGCTGAGCCCCATCCCCTCGGGCCCGACCAGGACCGCGGGCCGGCGGTCGACACCGGCCGGGAGCGCAAGATGCCCGATCATCGTCAGGCCATCAGCCGCGTATTCGATCGTGCGCGTGGTAACTGTCGTCATGAGCCTCGACTGTAGTGATCGTCGAGCCCGGTCGGGCCGCTGTTCCGCCGCTGGCAGAAAGCAGGTCTCCGGCGTATTCCGGAAGGCTTTTCCAGTTCATGGGGGTTGGCGCATGCGCGAGCAGGCAGAGCAGCAGCCCCGCCCATCGGGACGGCCGGGGAAGGAGCAGCGCGGGGTGGTGACGGGAGCGGGCGCGATGGCCGCGTGGTCAACGTGCTGGGCCACCGCTGACGCCGCTCCCCCACGACTGGGGAGGCGCCGGGCACGGCCACTCGTGGCCCGCCTGGCCCTACTTCTCCCGGATCGGACGCCGGATGCCACGCCTGTGCAGGTGGACGCGGATCGTGCGGTCCTTATCGAGGCCTGCCAGCCGGCCAGTTGAGCAGCACCAGTTCGGTGGTGAGTCCCGGGCCGAGGGCGAGCAGCAGGCCGTGCGATCCGGGGGCGGGCGGGCCGCCGGCATCGGCCAAGGTCCGGTGCAGCACGTCCAGTACGGAGGCGGACGAGATGTTGCCGCGCTGGGCCAGCGAGGTCCGGCTGTGGGCGAGCGCACCGGGAGGCAGGCAGAGGGAACGGTCCAGGGCCTCGAGGACCTTCGGGCCGCCGGGGTGGCAGATCCAGGAGGTGATGTCCGCCGTGGTCAGCCGGTGTTGGGCCAGAAAGCCGTGCACCTCGCCGGGCAGGTGCTTCTCGACGGCGTCCGGGACGTCCGGGGCCAGGAACACTGCGAACCCGTCGGTCCCCAGGTGCATGCCCATCAGGTGTTCGGTGCCCGGGTGCAGGCAGCTGCGGGCCGCGATCAGCTCCGGACCGACAGCCCGCCGCGCCCGGTGGGCGCCGAGAACCACGACGGCCGCCCCGGCATCGCCGAACAGGCCGGTTGCCACCAGATTTTCCACCGAGGTGTCGGCGCACTGGAAATTCAGCGAGCACAGCTCGACGGAGACCAGGACGGCCACCTGGTCCGGATGGCCGCGCAGATAGTCATGCACCCGCGCCAGTCCGGCGGCGCCCCCCGCACAGCCGAGGCCGAACAGTGGCATCCGGACCACATGCCGATCCAGGCCCACTCGCTGAACGAGGCCGGCGTCGAAGGACGCGACCGAGGCCCCGGTGGTGGTGGTCGTGACGATGGCCCCGACCTCGTCGGGTGAGATCTCCGCCGCCTGAAGGGCGCGGGTCAGGGCCTGCTGGCCGACTTGACGGGCCATCGCCGCCCACGTCCGGTTGTACTCGGTGAAGTCACGGGGCTCACGGTATTCGGCCAACGGCAGGGAGAGGTTGCGGTACTCGATGCCGGAACGGGCCGCGAGTCCGGTGAACTTCCGGCGCGCGGCGGCGTCGGCGCCGAGAAACGCCTCGGCGAACACGGCTGCGATCTCCTGCTGCCGATGCCGGTGCGGAGGTGCGGCCATCGCCACGGAGGCCACCCTGGGTGCTGCCGGACGCGCGTCGCTCATCGGTAACTCCTTTTGCGCGTGGGTCCCGTGATGGTTCACGGTGACGCCGCCGCAATGCCCCGGGTAGGGCGTGCGGTGAGGCGCAGGGCGCACACCGGGGTGCGGGGACGCCATGATGCTCCTGACCGTCCAGGAAGGCGGTGCGATCCGAGATGTCAGTGGGTAGCCAAGTGGAGCTGTCCACACCGTGTTCGGGCTACGAAAGGACTCATCGTGATCGGCAAGCGCGGCGCAGGAGTCACCTTGTCCTCCCTCGTCCTGCTCGCGGCCACCGTCGCCGGGGTACCCGCGGCGCAGGCACACGACCATACCGCCATGGACTGCACGGGCCAGGAGAACATCACCTACGGACCGGGGCTCGGCCTGTCCTCCGCCGGATCCTCCAAGGTCACCGTCGATGGGACGTACCACTGCACGGACGCCTCAGGGCACGGCATCACGGCCGCGTACCACACCGAGGGGGAGACCGGAGGAAGCTGCCTGCTCTTCTCCTGGAACCGGTCCCAGGAGATCCTGCACTACGCGGACGGTGCCACTACGGTCGTCGCCTACCAGGCCGGGCCCTCTGTGCGCGTGGCGGGTATCAACACCGCCCTGCTCAAGGGAACAGTCGTCGGCGGCCGCGGCAAAGGGGCGGCTGCCGAGAAGACCATCCAGACAGTGCCGGGCAGCCTTCCGACCGACTGCGTAATCGGTGAGGGCATCCGACACACCACGGCACTGACCCGGCTGAGCATCCACCCGTAGGGACGCGCCCCACGTCACCAGCGGACAGGTACTGTTCGGCCTGGCCTCCAGCGCCTCAACCCCGTCCGTCAGCGGGGCAAGGGGCCCGGCCGCCAGGGGAAGAGCGGCCGGGCCGGTACAGGGGGTTGGGGGCGGGTCAGCTGAGCGCGGAGGCGCAGGTGGTGGGGGTCGCGTGCGCCGGGTCGAGCGCGTTGGCCACCTCGTGGAAGGCGATGCGGTCGACCAGGCCCAGCGCGATGTGCTCGGAGACGTCGAGCCTGCACAGGTCCTGGATCACGACGTTGCGCACGTTCGGGCCCGAGAGCTGTCGCGATTTGTAGGGCGTGGCGATCTCGTCGTACTTGGTCGAGATGACCGTGTACTTCACTCCGGGCACGGTGTCGGGCTTGGAGTTCAGCCTCTTCAGGAACTCGGAGCCGACGATCTGGTCCTCCAGGCCGGGAACGGAGAGGGACAGCGCCTTGCTCACGCCGGGGACCTTGCGCGCGAGGGTGCCCAGCCCGGAGGCGGTCGCGCCGTGGTTGTCCGGGGCCAGGCCGATGAGCTTGTCGACCTTGGAGGCGCCGTTCATGAACTCCATGGAGAAGCGGGGCAGGGGGCCGCCGCTTGGGGAGTGACCGACGATGTCCACCTTCTTCGTGCCCGTGGATATGAGTGGGTGTTCTGCGAGTGCTCGGCGCGGTCGTAGTGCCTGTGGGCAGGTTGTCCAGTATCTGGGCTTCACGTGGGCTGCGGATACGGTGTGCCCTCATGGGTGTGGACGGGCGCGAGCCATACCCAAGTGACCTGTCCGACGACGGATGAGAGCTGGTCCGGCCGGTGATTACCGCGTGGAAGGCGAGGCATCCCTCGGTCAGCAGGCACGAGGGCCAGTACGCGATGCGGGAGATCGTCAACGCGCTGCTGTACCAGGCCCGGACCGGCTGCCAGTGGCGCTACCTGCCCCACGACCTGCCGCCCACGAGCGCGGTGTACTACTACTTCGGCCTGTGGCGCGACGACGGAACCGCCGAAACCGTCCACGAGCTGCTGCGCTGCCAGGCCCGGGAGATGCGTCGGCGGAGCGAGGACCCCACCGCGATCGTGATGGACTCCCGGACAGTGCGCGCCTCGACGAACGCGCCGAAGGAGACGACCGGGCTCGATCCGGGCAAGAGGAGCCCGGGCCGGAAGAGAGGGATAGCCACTGATGTGACTGGCCTGGTCATCGCCGTGGTTGTGGTGGCGCCGAGCGTGCATGACAACGTGATCGGCATCGCCCTGCTCGACAAGATCTCCGCGAGTGCGCGCACTGTGAAGAAGGCGTGGATGGACGCCGGGTTCAAGGAATCTGTCGTCGCGCACGGTGCCGGTCTCGGCATCGATGTGGAGATCGTCCAGCGCGAGTCCGGAGCGCGCGGGTTCACTCCGCAGCCCAAGCGGTGGGTTGTCGAGCAGACACCCGGCACCCTCATGCTGCACAGACGTCTCGTGCGTGACTACGAGACGAAGCCCGCCAGCTCGGTGGCCTGGGCCCACTGGTCCATGAGTGACGTCATGCTCCGCCGCCTGACCCGCGCCGTCACCCCGACCTGGCGCGACCCGCCCCCTTGGCACCTGCCCCCACCGACCCGGAGCCCTGATGAAGCGCCTCCTGGACAAGATCGAGACCCGGCAGAAACTGGTGCACGAGACCGCCGACCGCCTGCGTGAGCGCATCACCGAACTCAGCCAGCAACTCGTCACTGCCGAACAGGCCTTGGAGCGGTTGGAGATCACACGCGAGACCATCCTGGAACTGGCCGCCGAGGACGGTACGGAGCCGCCTGAGCCGTTGCCGCCCGGATATCCTGAGTGGGTGTTCCGTGCGCGTTCGGCTGTTGTCGTATCTGTTGACGGCTGGTTGTGATCAGACCGCACCGGCACGCGTTGGTAAGCCTGTCAGGAGGTAAGGGCGGAGATACCGTCCCCGAGCAGCTTCAGCCCGAGGACGAAGAACAGGACCGCCATCACGGCGACGTTGTGCTGCGCTGCCCAGTCTTTCCAGTTGCCGAGCGTGGCCCTGGCCCGCTCTCCTCCGAGCAGGAAGACCCCCAGTGGGGCCAGCAGGCCGAGGGTGGCGACCAGGACGAAGATCGCCAGAGATGCGATCTGCTGTCCCACCGGCAGGCCGGCCGAGCCGATCGCGGTGCCTGCGGCGATGGTCAGCGGGGCGTTCTTGGCGTTGAGCGCGGCCAGGGCCAGTCCGAGTGCGAAGACCTTGACCGGCGTGAGGCGGTCGATCGCGCTCATCCACTTCGGCAGCTTGGCTTGTGAGGGATCCCTTGGGCGCCGGTGCCATTGCCGGGTGCCGAAGAGGACGAGGAACAGGCCCAGGGCGAGCTTGAGGGCTCCCACCCAGGTGGCCGGGTGGTTGCGGGTGGAGGCACCTGCCGGGGAAGCGATCGCCAGCATCACCGCGCCCAGCACCGAGAGTCCCAGGATCCAGCCGACGGTGAAGAGGACCCCGTTGAGACGCCCTCGGGGCGTGGCGAGTATGAGGATGACGGCGATGATGGGGAGCGGACTGACCGCGACAGCGGCGGCGAAGCCCAGTACGTCACCGAGAACTGCGCCCATGGTTACCTCCGCATGAGGTCAGGGTGGCGATCCGGTCGAGCAGGGCAAGGCGCGAGAGGGGCCCCGATCGCCTCGTCGGCGCAACGGGTCGGTGTGCGATCGGACGCGCCACTGTCTCCCCGGCGTCTCCACGGCCGTGGGCAAGCGGCTGCCCGGGAACGGTGACGACGACATACTCGGTACGTCCCACCCGTTCCATTTTCCTGCCCTTGGCCGGATCTGTCCTCGGGAGCCTCTCGGGACGGGGACTCGGGCCGGCCCCCGCAGTGTCGGAGCTCCCCGGGGATCCGCCTTGGGCGACCGCGACGGCCGGGGCCCGGGATGCGCGGCGGTGCGACCGTGGTGAGGATTGATTGGTGAGGGCGATGGCGCCTCATGTCTGGGCGCTTGGCGACCCCCGGACCGAGCCCTGGCAGGAGGACGGCACGATGAATGCGACGACAGGTGCAACCCAATCGGCCCACCCCGAGCGTCCGGGCAGGTCGGATGGGGTTTGTAGCGAGTTCACCGTCTATACGGAGATCAAGCCGGGCCATGCTGATGCGTTGCGTAAGGATCTCGCCGCGCTCTCCAGCGGGTCGTCCGACAAGGACTCCCGTGCGGCGCTGCGCCAGATCGGCACCCTGCATGACGCACGGCACGTGATCTTCGACAATGACACCCGGTTCATGTTCGCCAGCGTCTTCGACGGCTCCTGGGACACCTACATCGACGACTTCGCCCAGACGGTCGTCGGGGCGAACTTCGACAAGATCTTCTCGCACAGCGTTGGGTTCCCCGGCGTCGCCGACCCAGGGGTGAAGGACTGGTTTGTCGCCCACCAAGCCCCCGCAGAAGCCTTCGTCAGCTCCTATCCCGATCTGACCGTTCAACAGATCTGGAAGGACCAACGCGTGGACGACGCGTTCCAGGAGGTGCTGGACACCCCCGAGTTCCGGGCGATGCTGGACAACCCGGCCAACGCGGAGCTGGTGGCCACACCTGCCTTCCAGAAGCTGCTGGAGGAAGCCTCGGCCTAGCAGTCGGACACAACCAACCCTCAGAACGACCCAAGATCGGTGGACCGTGCCGGGCGCGGGTCGGCCGCTGCGGGTCTGCCCAGGCAGAGGCCGATAAGGCCGATATGGAGGCACAGGCGATCATGAACACGGTGGCAAGGGCAAGCAGCGGCGCAGCCGACATGGGCGTTGAGATCGATGACGTCCAGAGCGGGGCGCTGCGTCCACGGCCCGTGCCCTACGAGGGAAAGTTCGTCTTCCTGCGCGTCGACGACCGCCACGCCGGGCGCGCCCTGCTGCGGCGGCTGCTTCCGGTGACGGCGGGTGGTCTGCCCGACGTGGACCCGAGCCAGGATGCCTGGGTCGCGGTGGCGTTCACCTATGAGGGGCTGAGGGCTCTGGGGGTCCCCCAGGAGTCGCTGGACAGCTTTCCGCGGGCGTTTCGTGAGGGCATGGCCGCTCGGGCGGAGCTGATCGGCGACGTGGGCGAGAGTGCGCCGGCCCGCTGGGAGGCACCGTTCGGCACGGGCGATGTCCACATCGCGTTGAGCGCCCTCTCCTCCGATACGGCGCAGCTGGACAAGGAGCTGGAGCGGGCCCGTGTCGCCTACGAGGACACGCCCGGTGTCCAGGTGATCTGGCAGCAGGACGTCCGCCAGCTCCCGACCGGGCGTACCACCTTCGGCTTCCGTGACGGCATCAGCCATCCGAACATCGAGGGCGTCGGGCTGCCCGGCTCCAACCCGCAGGAAGCCCCCATCAAGGCCGGCGAGTTCATCCTCGGCTACCCCGACGAGACCGGCAATCTGCCGCCCATGCCCCAACCCGATGTGCTGGGACGCAACGGGACCTACGCGGCCGTCCGCAAGATCCACACCAACGTGGCGGCCTGGCGCCGGTACCTGCGCGCGAACTCCTCCAGTGCCGAGGCGGAGGCGCTCCTGGCGGCCAAGATGGTCGGGCGCTGGCCGAGCGGCGCCCCGCTGACACTGGCTCCGGAGCACGATGATCCGGAGCTGGCGGCCGATCCGCACCGCGTCAACAACTTCCTGTACCGGGAGAACGACGACCGGGGGTACCGGTGCCCCGCCGGTGCGCACATCCGGCGCACCAACCCCCGCGATGCCACCATCATCGGCGACGCGCGGATGCACCGCCTGATCCGCCGTGGCACGACCTACGGCCCGCCTCTGCCCGAGGGCGTGCTGGAGGACGACGGCGCCGAGCGCGGCCTGATCGGAGTCTTCATCGGAGCCCACCTGGAGCGGCAGTTCGAGTTCGTCAAGGCCGAGTGGGTCAACGACGGCAACTTCATCGGCTATCCCGGCGAGAAGGACCCGGTGGCCGGGCATCACGGCGGAACCGGCAGTGTCACCATCCCGGAGAAGCCGGTCCGCCGCCGCCTTCAGAACCTGCCCAGCTTCGTGGTCACCCGCGGCGGCGAGTACTGCTTCGTGCCAGGACTGCGCGCCCTGCGCTGGCTCGCCGAACTTGAGGACTGACAGCGATTCCCCCCTGAGGTCCGATCACGCTCTCCGAGGAGAGGTCGAAGGTCATGGCAGCACAGTTCGTCCGCTACACGCCTGACGTCGAAGACGACGACCCGGACTTCGACCGCAACGTTCAAACGGTGATCGAAAAGACCGAGAGCTACATCGCCGAGTCGGTCACGGCCGGCGGCACCGGACGAGCCCTCCGCGACGCTCATGCCAAGGGCTACGGGCTGGTCCGCGGGGAAGTGGAGATCCTGTCCGGACTCCCCGCCGAGTACGCCCAAGGAATCTACGCGACCCCGGGAACCCACGACGCGCTCATCCGTTTCTCCAACGGCTCGCCCCATGCCGGAGCCGACGCACGCCTGGGCGCCGCCACCGGACTGGCACTGAAGATCTTCGACATCCCCGGCCCAACCCTGCTGGAAGACGAACCGGACACAGGCACCTTCGACTACGCCAACATCAACGGACCGGTCTTCTTCTGCAACACAGTCGAGCACTACCTGTTCATCCAGGAACTGTTCCTGGACGCACCGGCCTACTTCTCCCAGGGCCGACCCGGCGCACATCGCTTCTACACCGATTTCGTGACCGGGAAGGGAACCCTGGACCAGGACGACTGGGCATGGGACGAGTTCCTGGCCTTCCTCCGCCTGTCGAAGATCCCTCCGGCGAACCTGCTGCTGTCGAGCTACTGGACGATGGGCGCGGTCCGGCACGGGGACTACATCGCCAAGGTGCGCATCACCCCCGACCCGTCCAGTGCCGCCGCAGTGGTCCGGCGCACCATCGACCCGGCTTCCGCCCAGGAGGTCTTCCGACCGGCCCTGCAAGCCGAGTTGCACGAGCGGCCCTACGCGTTCGACATCCAGGTCCAGCTCTGCACCGACCTGGAGCGCATGCCGGTGGAGGACACCACCGTGGAGTGGCCCGAGCAGCTCTCGCCACCCGTCACCGTGGCCAAGCTGCGGCTGCCACAGCAGGACATCTCCGGCCCGGAGAACCTGGAGAAGATGGACGCACTCTCCTTCACACCCTGGCGGGTCACCGCCGAACACGCCCCCCTGGGCAACATCATGCGGGCCCGCAAAGAGGTCTACCGGCGGTCTTCCATCGCGCGTCACAAGCTCAACCAACAGCCGCGCACAGAGCCCCGAAGCGCCGACGAAGTACTTGGCGCTTGACCCGGCCCGCTGTCTCCAACAGCTTGACCACCGGCCTGGCACGCATCACGTAGACAGGCCAGTTAGGCGCTGCAAGGAGGCGGGGTATGAGAGATGCTGACCGGTGTGAACGTACCGCCGGCTTCGGTGATCGTCATCGTTCCCGCGCGGACGGGTGTTCCGTCATGTTGCGTTCCGAAGTACCGGAGGGTGAAGTGAGCGAGGGTGTCGACAGCCTCTTGCACGGAGGCACCGTCCCGCCGGAGGATCCAGAACGCGTTGGCGGCGTTTCCGTTCCTGGCCTCTTTGGGCAGCGAGTACAGATCGTTGTGGAAAACGACGTAGTCGGCGACGAGCAGTTCCAGATCTTGCAGTTCGGGGTGGCGGATCAGCAGGCCGGTCATGTCGATGCCGACGGACATCTCGCAGTGCATGGTGACTTGGAAGATGTACAGGTTCGACCGGCGAAAGCTGAGGTAGTCGTCCCATGCGGGCAGATTCCCCGTGGCGGTCGGCTGGGCCACGGCGTCAGTTTCGCTCAGGGCAACGAGCCAGTGGGTGCGTAGACGCTGGAGCCAGCGTGCGGGCATCACGGGTTTCTCCTGCTCGATGGATTCCCAGAGCATGAACGGGCCTGAGTGCCGCTGCGTGGGACGGTGTCCCTCAGCCGCCGGCACGAGGGCTTGTGACATTCCGGCGGACGGCTTCCGGGTCGTCCTTGAGGCCGGTTCGGGTGAACCATTCGTCGATGGTCATCGCGGTCAGCATCCAGATCGGCTTCGCGGGATTCACCCGGGCCATTGACGACGCAGCCCATGACGGCGATGCGCAGGGGGTGGGGAAAGCCGTCGAAGGCGGTCTCCACCTGGGCTGCGAGACGGTGGATGTCGACTTGCAGGCGGCCGCAGCCGGGGCAGGAGACGATCTCGAGTTTACGGGGGCGCAGGCCGAGGGATTGCAGGATGTGGCAACCGGCGTTGACCTGTTCGGTCGGCGGGGCGGAGAGGGAGACGCGAATGGTGTCGCCGATCCCCTCGGTGAGGAAGATCCCGAAGGCGACGGCGGATTTGATGGTTCCCTGGAAGGCCGGTCCGGCTTCGGTGACGCCCAGGTGCAGGGGGTATTCACAGCGTTCGGCCAGCAGTCGGTTGGCTGCGACGACCGTCATCGGATCGTGGTGCTTGACCGCGATCTTGAAGTCCCGGAAGCCGTGTTCCTCGAAGAGGGAGGCTCCCACAGTACGGACTCGACCAGGGCTTCGGGGGTGACTGCTCCGTGTTTGGCGAGCAGGCGTGGATCGAGGGAGCCGGCGTTGACCCCGATCCGGAGAGGGATCCCGGCCGCGGAGGCTGCCTCGGCGATCCCGGCGACCTTGTCGTCGAATCGTTTGATGTTGCCAGGGTTGACGCGGACGGCTGCACAGTCTGCGTCGACGGCTTGGAAGACATACCGGGGCTGGAAGTGGATGTCCGCGATCACGGGCAGTCTGGTTTTCTCCACGATCGCGGGGAGGGCGTCGGCGTCGTCCTGGGAAGGCACGGCGACGCGGACGATGTCGCATCCCGCAGCGGTGATTTCGGCGATCTGCCGCAGTGTGGCGTCCACGTCGGCGGTGAGGGTGGTGGTCATGGTCTGGACGGAGACCGGTGCGCCGCCGCCGACTGGGACATCACCGACAAGGATTCGCCGACTGCGACGGCGCACCGGAGGGGTGGGGGCTGGGGTGGGAAGGCCGAGGCCGATGACAGGCATCTCAGGCGCCCTTCGCTGGGGATACGGGGCTCGGAACCGGGCCCCGGGCAGGGGTGGGGGATCTCGGGGTGGTGTGGTGTGCGGGTGTGGTGGCGGGCTCGGGTGTCCGTACGGGGGCGTGGCGGTTGAGCGTCCGTGCGATGGCACTGGTGATGACGGTGAAGGGGACGGCAATGAAGGGACGGCACCGGCAAGGAAGGCGGCCACGGCTTTCCCCGACGACCACAGGTACGCAGCCCAGCCTCGTGAACACAGCCGGGACCGCGCCGCCCGACCGCCCAACCGGCCGGCACGGCGAACCGGGCGGACATCACCGGTCCCCGCCGTCGGGGCGGTCGGCCCGGGCCCGGAGGACGGAGCAGGCGATGCCCTGGGCGGTGAGCCCGGCGGCGGCCAGGATGTCGCCGCGGGTGCCGTGGGCAAGGAACCGGCCTGGCAGGCCGAGTATCTGTACCGGCCTACGGGATCCGGTGTCGGCCACTGCGCGGGCCACGGCGGTGTCAACTCCGCCGGCGCGGGTGTTGTCCTCCGCCGGCGCGGGTGTTGTCCTCCGCCGTCACCACCAGCCGGTGCGCAATGGCGAGTTCCACGAGCTCGGGAGGTACGGGCAGGGCCCGGCGCGGATCGGCCACCGTCATTCCGATGCCCTGGCCTTCCAGGCAGCGGGCGGCCTCCACCGCCGGTCCTGCCAACGGCCCCACCGCCACCAGCAGCACATCCCGCGCCCGGCACTGGTGCAGGACCTCAACCGGCCCCAGCCGCTTGTAGGCGGGGATGTCGTCGGCGAGGGCGGCCTTGGCGAAACGCAGCGCGGTCGGTCCGGTGGTGTGGGTGATGGCTTCGGCCAGGAGTTCGCGCAGGCGGGCGGCATCGCGGGGGACGGCCACCCGCATCCCCGGCACCGCGCCGAGGAGAGACAGATCCCACATCCCGTGATGTGACGGCCCGTCAGGACCGGTGATCCCGGCACGGTCCAGGACGAAGGTGACCGGCAGCCGGTGCAGCGCCACATCCATCAGCACTTGGCCGAACGCCCGCCCCAGGAAGGTCGCGTAGACCGCGACCACCGGATGCATACCACCCAGCGCCAGGCTCGCTGCGGAAGTGACCGCATGCTGCTCGGCGATCCCCACGTCGAAGAACCGGGCGGGGAAGCGTTCGCCGAAGCGGGCCAGACCCGTCGGGCCGGGCATCGCCGCCGTGATAGCCACGATCTCCTCGTGCCGCTCCCCCAGCATGCACAGTTCCTCGGCGAACACGCTTGTCCACGGAGGGGCGCTGCTGACCGTTCCGGGGCGGCCGGTCGCGGGGTCGAGGGTTCCAACGGTGTGCATGCAACCGCGTCCGCCTCCGCGGGAGCGTAGCCGTGGCCCTTGACCGTGACCGCATGCACCACCACCGGACAGCCCAGGCCCCGCGCCGTCGTCAAAGCTTCCTTCAGGGACGGCAGATCATGGCCGTCGACGGGACCGACGTAGGCGAATCCCAGGAGACGAAAGAGGTTCCGGGTCACGGGCAACGGACCCGACAGCACGGCTTCTCCCGCGTCGCCCCTGCCCTGCGTGACTCCAGTCCCCTGAGGAGCGCGCTTCTCCGTCTTGAGCAGCTGGTCGAGGTCGTCGGGTGCAGTGGCGCGCAGGTACTGGAGGTGATCGGCGAGCGCGCCGACGGTGGGAGCGTAGGAGCGCATGTTGTCGTTGAGGACGATGATGACCGGACGGTTTGGGGCGGCGCCGAGGTTGTTCAGGGCTTCCCAGCACATTCCCCCGGTGAGGGCCCCATCTCCAAGGACGGCGACCACCGCCCGGTCGTGCTCTCCCGCCAGGCGGCGGGCTTTGACCGCGCCATCGGCATACGACAGAACGGTCGAGGCATGGGAGTTCTCGATCACGTCATGCGGTGACTCCGCCCGGGACAGGTACCCGGACGGGCCGCCGGCCTGGCGCAGCCGGTCGAAGCCCTTTGCGCGGCCGGTCAGGAGCTTGTGGACGTATCCCTGGTGTCCGATGTCGAACAGCAGCGTGTCCCGGGGAGAGGCGAACACCCGGTGCAGGGCGATCGTCAGCTCCACCACACCGAGATTCGGGCCCAGATGGCCGCCCGTCGCGCACACCGTGCCGATCAGGAGCGCACGGATCTCAGCGGCCAGCGCCGACAGGTCGTCGTGCGTGAGGTCACGCAGACGCCGGGAACCCGGCGTCTACGAGCTCACCTGGGCCCCGAACGGACGCGCCACCTGGCACTACGGCCAGCCGAAGGTCCGCGGCGCGCACCACATCGTGTCGACGCAGACGGTCGTCGGATGCAAGGCCCACGAGGGCATCGCCCCGGGCTCATGGACATGTGGGCGCCGGAAGCTGCCCTGCACGGCGAAGACGGGATCGTCGAGGTCCTTATGGACCTGGTCGAGGCAACAACGGTGGACCTCGCCAGCTGATGCGCCGCTGCGCCGGGTGGGGTCAGGGTCACCTGTGCTGTCCGGTGGACGACGACTTCCTCGATCAGGTCGTGGTTCAGATCTCCGCTTCTTCGCCGGCCGAAACGGACCACGGCTGCGTGGCCTTCGTCGAGCAGGGTGGGCAGCGCCGCAGCGATGGCCGCGTGCTGACGCGCCACATCGGCAGGCGGCACACGGCGCGCCCGTAGCTGCTGGCGCTCAAGACAGACCTCGGCAGCGAACCGCGCGGCTTTGGTCGACTTGCCGGAGCCGCTCGGGCCCATCATGATCAGGCATCGCCCTGGCCCGAACGCCTGGCGTGCGGCGGCTACACCCTCCGTTGACATTGCGCCGTTTTGCTCCGTCATTTGGGCATTCTTCCACGCGGCGTGCGCGAACGGAGCCGGCGGCGGACCTTGCCAGTCGGTCTGCCTCGTGATGGCAGGCGGGCAGGGCGGCCGAGGGGCCGCCCTGGATATTGAGGCGGAGCTGTTGAGTTGCCTTCCCCGTGGTCCGCGTATGGCTGGGCCTGGGGATCTGCGGCGGGTGGCGTCGGCTACCCACGGGATTTCTGGTGAATCGGTTAGGCCCGGTACGGAAGCCAGAGATCGCCATCTACGATCTTGGCCTGTGGGCTACTGGAGAGGTCCCAGACGATCGACCGGGCCGGAACAGGGCCCTTGTTCGAAGTGACCTTGATGTTGCACATCTTGAGGTACTCCTCGGCTGGGTACTGGTCCCCATGGGGATCGCCGAATGCCTCGATGTACTGGCAAATCCCGGACTCTGGTTCGGGCCACGTCTGCTCACAGGCCGTCTCGGGCGGGTACTCCGTGCCGTCTTCGCGTTCGAAGAACACTCGGTACGTGTATTTTCCGTCCGGCGTGATCTCCTTGAGCTTGATCACACCAACAACCGTGACACCGACCTCGACGTCGTAGTCTTCACCCTTGACGCTCTCGCCTCCGTGGATGGCGTACGTGTGCAGATACCACTTGGGGTATCCAGCGTGGAAGGCGAGCACGGGCTGAAGAACAGAACCAGCTCCGGGCCAGAGATAGATAAAGACGTGGGGGTTGCTCACGTCCTTCGGGATGCTGGGGACGACCCAGGTGGTCCGCATTTCCGTCAGGTACTCGCCTTCGGGAAGCTTCGCCCAAGCGTGATGGTGGTTGTCTCCATACTCGGGGGCACTGACCGGCGCTGCTGAACGGTCGTTCATCTTCTGCTCCTCGGATCGGCTACCTGAACTGGCGCCTGAGCGCCTGACTGTTTGGACGACATGACGGCTGTCCGCAGGATCGTCCAGCGTTACCGTCACCGCGTCCTGTTGCAGCTCGACCCCGCGGGATCTGCTGCGGTGGACTGGCCGACCGAGGACGTCATGGCCAAGGTGCGGCGCAAGCTCGCCGACAGCGCGCGTGAAATACCTGCACACCCGGACCCATTACACCGCCTCTGCGCAGCATCGGGTCGACACAAGAACGGGAGAAGGCCCCCGGAATACGCCATCAAAATTCAGCGAATACCGCTAAATGATGGCGATGACGAAGAAGGCGCATGTAGCGGCTTTCCCGTTCCAGTCAACGATAAAAGCATGGAACTCTTTATCCGTCCGGGGATCGACGCCCGCACTCAACCCCCAGTTCGTGGCCGGGGTGACGGTGACCGCCTGGGGTTTGTCGTCGAAAGTGAGGACGTAGTGTACGGCTTGACCGTCACCGTGGCGCTCCACGGTGAAGCCATACCCGCTCACTTTTTTGAATCCATCGACATATCCGTAGGCCGCACGAACCGGCCCAGGCGGCTCCTGCTCCCCCCTGATGCCCTGGGGGTCGACGGGTCCCACAGCCCCGGCCTCCCCCTTCGGCCCCTTTTCGCCTCGCCCTGATTCAGGTGCCATTTTCCTTCCCCGCTCTGTCGTAGTCACACCCTAATAAATCAGGAGATCCAGCCCAGAGAAAGGGCATATCAAGACATCGCATGTGAAGGCGCAGGATGATCTGAAAAAGCGTATAAGCTTACTTCCCGGCTGCTCGACGGGCTTCGACGCCCGTCGCCGAAAGCGGCGCCCGGTACGACGGAATGCCACTGGGGCACAAAAAGCGGGCGTGGACCCCATCGGAGGTGCGAGCGCTAGAGCGGTATTTCGGACGCCGGGCGCAAGGCATCTCTCGGCGGTCCATGGCGATCGACGAGTGGCCTGTCTCGTAAAGTGCCTGTTGGATCTCGGGCCAGGCCGGGACGGCGTACACGGATGCCGCCAGCAGGAACGCCATGGCCGCGTGGTCCATCGGTGCGGAGTGCGCGAACCGGTCCACGCTCAGGACCGTGGATCCGCAGCAGATCATGATCAGCAGCCGGCGGGCCCGCCGCAGCCCGCAGGTCAGCAGCGCGAGGATACCGGTGGCCAGGGCGACGCTCAGGGTCGAGATCGACCGGGACGGCATCCGGTCATGGGCAAGGAAGTTGACCGCGTAGCCCACGACGCCGACCAGGCTCACCGCGATGCACAGGCGGCCGAGTGTGCCCAGGACGAGCGACTGTTGCGCGGGTGCGGTGGCCGGCCGGGTGGTTCCGCTACACATCGGCGGAGCGGTTCTGCCGGGCGTACGCGACGAGGTCGGCCCTGGTGACCAGGCCCAGCCGGGCGCGCAGAGCGGCCCTGACGCTCTCCACCGTGCGGACGCTGACCGTCAGCCGCGCGGCCACCTCACGGTTGGTGTGTCCCTCGGCGAGCAGGCCCAGGACCTGCCGCTCCCGCAGTTGCAGTTCCGGCTCCCGGCCCTGGGCACGGGCCAGCCCGGCGCCGAGCGAGGGCTGTACGTACCGTCCTCCGGCAGCCACTGTCCGTACCGCCAGGATCAGCTCGGACACGGGACTGCTCTTCAGCAGATAGCCCGCGGCGCCTGCGGCCAGTGCCTCGCAGATGATGGCACGGTCCTCGTAGCAGCTCTGCACGAGAATTCCCATTCCCGGTGCGGCGGCGAGGAATTGGGGGATGGCCTTGAGCGCCAGCCCCGACTCCAGCTTCATGTCCAGCATCAGCACATCGGGCTGCTGCTCGGAAACCATCTTCAACGCCTCGCGTTCGCAGGCCGCCTCCCCGACCACGATGAAGCCCTCGGGCTCCAGGAACGCCCGGGTTCCAGCTCGTACGGTCGGATGATCCTCGGCCAGGACCACTCGCACGGGACCCCCATCCTCTGCATAGCCTTTCGGGCACGGGGAAAACATGGCTGCTTTGCCGCCCTACTGAATGCAGTCACTTTCCGATGTAGTGGCCAATCTTGTCAACCGACGGATTTCTCGCAACGAACGGTCAAAAAATCAATTTCCTGCGGCCGGCCCGCAGAAATCTTGTGCACTTCTGCGGATTTCCCGCAGCGGGCGGGTCGGGAACAATCGTTTCGTCCGAATCGCCCACCGGACACCCTGTGATCACGGTAAAGAAAGAGCTCCGGGATCCTCTCCGCGCTCTTCGGCATCACGACCGACCCGGTCGACCGCACCCTCCAGCGACCCCGGCGCCAGGAAACCATGACCCTTCGAGGAGATTCCGGCCGAGATCCGGCCGTTCCGGACAAAAACGCCTTCCTTTTAGCGGAAGAGAGCACACCGACTCTCACCCTCTTCCGGCCCCTCAGGCCCACGTAACGCAAGCACATGACTTCCCGTCAAAAGCGCATCGCGATAACGCGGTCCGGAGGAATTCCGGGCTGTGTCCGGACCGATGCCCTCCACCCCGGCCGCATAGCGCTTGAGGCAACGGACGACCAGTTCTCACGTTGTCCGGTCGCTGCCGCGGGTGAGCCAGCCCTGGCGGCGGATGGTGAGGAGCCCGAAGGCGTCGAGGGCGTGGGAGAGGACGTCGGTGGCCAGGAGCTTGAAAGCGAGGGCCCTCCGTCGGCCGGTGCGGTGCAGTAGGCGGCTGGTGCGCAGGAGGCGCCGGCCGCACCAGTAGGTCACCACTGCGGTCGGTGCGAGGAGGTGGCCGGAGGTGGCCAGCCAGAGGTAGTACGCCGTGCCGAGGATGAATCCCAGGCGCAGGATCACGGAGACGGTGACGCAGCGTGCGAGGTAGGGGTGGTGCCAGATCCATCCGCCGGTCAGGGCGCTCAGGTGTTCCCGCCAGCTGTTGCGCTGGTGGCGCAGTCTTTGGCGGACGAGGCCGGGGAAGGTGTCCGGGAAGCGGGACCAGACGTGTGCGTTGGCCTGCAGGACCGTCCGGTAGCCCGCTTGGAGGGCCAGGGCGGAAAGCCGCGTGTCGTCACCGGGACCGCAGCGCACGCCCAGGAAGGACTGCGAGACCAGGTCGGGGCCGACTTGGCCCAGCAGAGCGCGCCGGTAGACCGCCGTGCGGCCGGGGAGGCAGCCCAGGGCCTGTCCCCGGACGGTCTGCGCGGCCATCACCACGATCGGCCCTCGGCCGCGGCGGATCTCCTCCCAGAACGTGGCCGGTTCCAGGACGAACGACTGGGTCGCCACCCCGCCGACCGTCGGGTCCGCGAACGGTGCGCTGACCGTGGGCACGAGATCGCGGGCCCAGACCGTGTCCGAGTCCGTGAGAGCGACCAGGCCCGCCGTGACGGCTTGCCAGCCGGTTCGCAGCGCCCGGCGCTTGTCCCGGTCCGCCGTGGTGATCACTCGTACGCCATGCGCCCGTGCCACCTCGGCACACGCGGTGTCGTTTTCGTGGATCACGCAGACGATTTCCGCCACGTCGTTGCGCAGCCATGAGCGCAGGGCCCGGCCGAAGAGGGCCGGGTCCTCCCGGTAGACGGGGCACACCACGGCCACCGGCTCCCGATGGCCGCGCCGGGCCGGCCGGTACCGCCTGGCGGCCCGGAGACGGCTGGTCCGTTCGAGGCGGCCCAGGACGGCCAACGCGATCGCCGGGGCCAGTTGGAGCAGCACCGGCCACGCCGCCGCGGCCGTCATAGCCATGGAGGCGCCGGCTCAGGGAAGGTCGTCCGGAACAGGATCCGCCGACCCCATTAGGTTCATGAAGCCGAAGGCGTCACTGTCGGCGATCTTCAAGTCGTCCGTGTCCATGGCGGACGGATGCTTCCCGCCATCCATGACGAACAGCGAATAACTCTCGTCCAGCTCGTACGCCACAGGCCGGTGACCACTCATCGGTACCTCCTCCGGATCGCCCGCCTTCCATGGATTCCACGGATCCCGTGAGAAATCAACGGCTCCTTCAGGACGACTCGAGCGCCAGTGGCAACCCGCTCCTTGGTCCGACGCATCGCCTGCCAGTGCCCGGAACGGCATACCGACGAGCAGTACACGGTGCACCCGGCCGAGCATCCGGCCTCAAGGGGACAGTCCGCTCGCGGAGGCGTTCGGTCAGTGGTCGGTCGAGCCGACCAGCCCTGCCACCAGCTGACGCGCGTACGCGGTGTCGAGCCCGTCGGGGCGGAAGAGGATGCGGTACATCATGGGGGCGACGACGCGGTCGAGGACCGTCTCGGCGTCGGGTGTGGTCTCCTCGCGGCCGGCCGCTCGGTCGAGGATGACGGCGATCTGCTCGGCCGCGTAGGCGGAGCACTGGCCGGCGTTGCTGCCGTCCGGGTCACCGAGCAGGGCGTCGCGGATGTAGGCGCGGCCCGTGGGGGCGGCCATCTCCTCGAGGAACTGCTCGGCCCAGGCTTCGAGGTCGGACCTCAGGCTTCCCTTGTCCTCCGGCGCCGTCTCGGGCCGCAGGCGCTCGACCGCCACGTCCGACAGCAGCTCCTGCAGATCGCCCCAGCGGCGGTAGATCGTGGACGGGGTGACTCCGGCGCGGGTTGCCACCAGGGGGACCGTGAGCGCTTCGCGGCCCACCTCCGCCTCGAGTTCGTGCACGGCGGCGTGCACCGACGCCTGCACCCTGGCGCTGCGCCCGCCGGGGCGCACCATTGGCTTTCGGCTCATACAACCACCTTAAAGCAAATACGTTGCTTCAAGCACTCGTCCGTGGCCCCGGCCGGACCGGCCGGGGCCACGCGGTCGGTTCGTTATACCGCCGCCGGCCGGCGCGCGGGCTGCGTCTGCTCGTAGGCGTGGCCGACCCTCAGCAACGCCGACTCCCCGAGGGGGCGGCCGAGCAGCTGCATGCCGATGGGCAGGCCCCTCGTGTCGTGTCCGACCGGCACGGACAGCGAGGGCACCCCGGTGATGTTGGCGGGGGCCGAGAGGCGTACGTAGGCGTCGGAGACACCCTCGACGGTGCCGTCCGGCCAGGTGAGAGCGGACTGGTCCGCCTTCGCCGCGGTCGCCGGGACCGTCGGGGCGGCGATCACGTCGACCTCCTCCAGCAGGCGCGCCCACGCCTGCCGCATGAGGGTGCGGGAGCGCTGGGCGCGCAGGTAGTCCCCGGCCGGCATCAGCTCGCCGGCTTCGAGAAGGATGCGGACGTCCGCCTGGTACAGCTCGGGGACGGCGCGCAGGGTTCGCTCGTGGTAGGCGGTGGCCTCCGGCACCATCAGGCCCCACTGGATGGCCTGGATGTAGCGCGTCATCGGGATCTCGACCTCGACGAGGCGCGCGCCGAGGGTCTCGAGTTCGGCGATGGCGCGCCGGACGGCGGCCTCGACCTCCGGGTCGACGTGGTCGAAGTAGTAGTTGCGCGGCACACCGACACGCAGCCCTGTCAGATCCGTACCCGCGCCCGGCCGGTAGTCCGCGGCGGACGTGGCCAGGGAGGCGGGGTCGCGGGGGTCGTGGCCGGCCAGGGCGGTCAGGACCAGGGCCGCGTCCTCGACGGTGCGAGTGATGGGCCCGACGTGGTCCAGCGACCAGGACAGTGACGTGATGCCGTGGCGGGGGACGAGGCCGTAGGTCGGCTTGAGGCCGACGACTCCGTTGAGCGCGGAGGGCACCCGGATCGACCCGCCGGTGTCGGTGCCCAGCGTGAAGGTCGCGCTGCCCGCTGCGACGGCGACGGCCGATCCGCCGCTGGAGCCGCCCGCGACCCGGTCCTGGTCCCAGGCGTTGTTGGTCTGCGGGGTGGTCAGGCCGTAGGCGAACTCATGGGTGTGGGTCTTGCCGACCAGGACCGCGCCGGCCGCGGTCAGGCGTGCGGCGACCGTGCTGTCGGCTTCCGCACGGTGGTCCGCGCGGACCCGGGAGCTGGCCGTGGTGGCCGCGTCGGCGACGTCGATCAGGTCCTTCAGCCCCATGGGGATGCCGTGCAGCGGGCCGTGCGGGCGGCCGGCGGCGACCTCCCGCTCGGCCTCGCGCGCCGCCCGGCGTGCCTGTTCCGCGGTGACGGTGACATAGGCGTTCAGGTGCGGTTCCGTCTTCTCGATCCGGTCGAGGACGGAGTCCACCAGCTCGACGGGGGACAGCTTCCGTGCCTGGATCGCGTCAGCGGCTGCGGCGAGGGACAGTTCATACGGCTGCATCGTTCTTCTCCTCTCCCGCGCGGTAGGCGGCGGCGGGCGGGGTGTCCCCGAAGTCCAGTTCCCGCAGGACCGCGACGACGGAGTGGATGTGGTTGGCGGTGGCGGCCACCGCGGCGTGCCGGTCGGCCCGCAGTGGGAGCCCTGCACGGTCGGCCCAGAGGGCCGCCTCCGGCGGCGTGAGTTCAGCAGCGGACATGAGCGTTCTCTCCTGATCGAGCTGGAGCTGTGGAGCAATCCCCGCACCAAAAGCTAACGGTTTGCTTTAAGTGACACTAGGCCATACGGTGGCTTAAAGCAAACCCGTTGCGTTTAACGGAAGGAGTCTCATGTCCAGCGCCACACCGGGCGCACCCGCACAAGTCCCTTGCTCACCCGCCGGCCCCGGCACGGTGAACCGCTCCGCAGCCTTCGTCCTCAACGTGTCGATCCTGGCCTCGCTTCTGGCGGCCTCCAGCGCGCCGACGCCCCTGTACCCCCTCTACCAGGACCAGTGGGGCCTGACGGCCCTGACGGTCACGGTGATCTTCAGCGCCTACTCCCTGACACTGCTGGTGGCCCTGCTCACCGTCGGAGCGCTCTCCGACCACCTGGGGCGGCGCCCCGTCCTGGTGGGCGCCCTGATCCTGGAGACGGTCTCGATGCTGGCCCTGGCCTCGGCGGACGGCGCCGGCCCGCTGATCGCCGCCCGCGTCCTCCAAGGAGCGGCCACGGGCGCGGCCACCAGCGCCGCGGGCGCCGCCCTCCTCGACCTGGCGGACCCCCGGCGGCCGGGCCGATCCGCCCTGACCAACAGCCTCGCCCCGGTCGCCGGCATGGCCGCCGGCGTACTGGTCGCCACCCTCCTCGTCCGCTTCGCCCCCGCCCCCACGGCCACCGTGTACGTACTCCTGGCGGCACTGTTCGCCGCCCAGACGATCGCGGTCACGTTCATCCCTGAGACGGCCCGCCCACGCGCCGGAGCGTTGCGCTCCCTGCGGCCGCAGCTCGCCGTGCCGCCCACGGCCCGCCGCGCCCTGCTGGCGGCCGGCACCGGAGTCGTCGCCGTCTGGGCCCTGGGCGGCTTCTACTCCTCCCTCGGCCCGGCGCTCGTACGCCTCGTGGCCCCCGGCGCCCCGTACGCGCTCGGCGGCATGGTCTTCTTCACCGTCAGCGCCGCGGCCGCGCTCACCGTGTGGACGCTGCGGCGAACAGCGCCGTTCGCCGCAGCCACCGGCGGAGCCATGGCAGTGATCCCGTCCGTGGCCCTGAGTCTGCTCGGTCTGCACGGCGTCGGCCTGCTCGCCGTCTACGCCGGCGCGGCCCTGGCGGGCGTCGCCTTCGGCGCCGTCTCCCAAGGCGCGCTGCGCATGATGCTCACCTCGCTCGGCGAACAGGACCGCGCCGCGACCCTGGCCGCCTACTACGTCCTCAGTTACCTGTCCATGAGCGTCCCCGCCATCGCCGCGGGCGCCGCGACCCAGCACTTCGGACTGCGGACCACCTCCCACACCTACGCCGTGGCCGCAGCCCTTCTCGCCGTCGCGGCGGTGGCAGCACTGACCGCGTCACGGCGCAAGGCGCTCCACGCCACAGACGACCACCTCCGCTGAAAACCACTGAAGAACAAAGGAAACCAAGGACCATGAACGCCTCACCGGCCGATGAGACCACCACCATCCCCTCCTGGACCGTGGGCGACGTCACCGTCCACCGCATCGACGAAGTCCCCCTGCCGCCCGCGACCGGACCCTGGCTGCTGCCGGACGCCACCGCGGACGTGGTCAAGCAGCAGGACTGGCTGCGCCCCGACTTCGCCGACCACGACGGCATCCTGCGCATCGACAGCCACAGCTTCGCGTTCGTCCTGGGCGGGCTGCGCATCCTCGTCGACACCGGCATCGGCAACGGCAAGGAGCGGGCCAACCCCGCCTGGCACAACCTGCGGACCGAGTTCCTCGATCGCCTCACCGCCGCCGGTTTCCCCCCGAACTCCGTCGACCTGGTGATCCTCACCCACCTGCACGCCGACCACGTCGGCTGGAACACGCGGGAAGCGGACGGCGAGTGGGTCCCCACCTTCCCCAACGCCCGCTACCTCACCTCCCGCATCGAGCGGGAGTTCTGGGCCACGTACGACATGGAAGAGGCGCGCAAGCAGATGTTCCGCGACTCCGTGATCCCCGTCGAGGAGGCGGGGCTGCTCGACCTCGTCGACGTCCCGGCCGAGGGAGTCGAGATCGCCCCGGGCCTGCGCCTGCTGCCCACGCCCGGCCACACCCCCGGCCACATCGCCGTCGAGCTGACCAGCCAGGGCGAGACGGCGCTGATCACCGGCGACTGCATCCACCACCCGGTCCAGTTCGCCCACCCCTCCATCGGTGCGTGCGTAGACATCGACCCGGAGGAGTCCGAAGCCTCCCGCCGCGCCCTGCTCGGCTCCCTCGCCGACACGGACACTCTGGTCCTCGGCACCCACTTCGCGCCGCCCACCGCCGGCCGCGTGATCACCGACGAGAACGCCTACCGGCTCGCGCCCGTCCCCGCAGCCCCGCGGACCGTCTCGCAGTGACCCGCCCCAGAGCCGCGGCTCGCACACAGCCCCTGTGAGCGGGGTCCTGACCGTAACCGTCTGACCAAGTGGAGGGCCTCCCGGGCCGCATAGCGCTTGAGGCAACGGACGGTTTCGCGACGGGACTTGCCCTCCTTGATCCTGCGCTCGTAATAGCCCTGCGTGCGCGGGTCGACCCGCAGGCGGGTGAACACGATGCGATTGGGCCAGCAGATCCAGCGTGACCCGAGCGGCCTGCAGCACTGGCTCCTCGTCGCCCTCCTCGTGACCGCTCACATCGGCGAACCGCGCACAGGTCCGGAAGAGTTCGGCATTGCCCAGTCCGGCAAGCTCTTCCCGCATGGCGGGGTCAGCAGTAAGTCAGCATCGGACCCGCCGGAACCCGTCGCAGGCCGCCCCCAAGCGCCACCATCAGGCAACCGCCAGACCGTGCCTCCGGGAGGCCCAGTCGACGCCGAGGCCCCGATACATGGACTACGGCACCTCGCTCCGCATTTGTTCAGATCACACAAACGGGCTACAGCGAGGCGACTGGCCCAGGACCGCCTCCAGCGCGCCCCCAGTCGCCCTTGAGCGCCCCGTGCGAGCATGCCCGGGCTGCTGCCCGGTCACCCGTACGGACGATCCGGGAAGATCCCCGGAACCCGTGGTGTTGACGCTCGCACCAGCCTTCGACTGCACAGCGACAGGAGTGGACCACCGCAATGCCCAGCACCCCCGCCACCACGGCAACCGCACAGATCGGCGTCACCGGGCTCGCCGTCATGGGCAGCAACCTCGCCCGCAACTTCGCACGCCACGGCCACACCGTCGCCGTCCACAACCGCACCGCCGCCAAGACCAAGGCCCTCATCGACGAGCACGGCCACGAAGGGAACTTCGTCCCCGCCGAGACCGCCGAGGAATTCGTCGCCGCCCTGCAGAAGCCCCGCCGCCTGATCATCATGGTCAAGGCCGGCGACCCCACCGACGCCGTCATCGAGGAGTTCGCACCCCTCCTCGAAGAAGGCGACATGATCATCGACGGCGGCAACGCCCACTTCGCCGACACCCGCCGCCGCGAGAAGAACCTCCGCGACCGCGGCATCCACTTCGTCGGCGCCGGCATCTCCGGCGGCGAGGAGGGTGCGCTGAACGGGCCCTCCATCATGCCCGGCGGATCGGTCGAGTCCTACAAGGCCCTCGGACCGCTGCTCGAAGACATCGCCGCCAAGGCCAAGGACGGCACCCCCTGTGCCGTCCACGTCGGCCCCGACGGCGCCGGCCACTTCGTCAAGATGGTGCACAACGGCATCGAGTACGCCGACATGCAGCTGATCGCCGAGGCGTACGACCTGCTGCGCACCGTCGGCGGGTTCGCGCCCGAGCGGATCGCGGAGATCTTCCGCACGTGGAACACCGGGCGACTGGACTCGTACCTCATCGAGATCACCGCCGAGGTGCTCGCCCACAAGGACGCCGCCACCGGACGGCCGTTCGTGGACATCGTGGCGGACGAGGCCGAGCAGAAGGGCACCGGGCGGTGGACGGTGCAGACGGCGCTGGACCTCGGGGTGCCGGTGTCCGGGATCGCCGAGGCCGTGTTCGCCCGTTCCGTCTCGGGGCACAAGGAGCTGCGCGAGGCGGCGAACGGTCTGCCGGGGCCCTCGGCCGAGGCCGCGGCCCTCTCCCCCGCCGAGGCCGAGGAGTTCGCCGCCCGGGTGGAGGAGGCGCTCTACGCGTCGAAGGTCGTGTCCTACGCCCAGGGCTGGAACATGATCGCCAAGGCGAGCGAGGAGTACGGCTGGAACATCGACCTGGGTGCCATGGCCGCCATCTGGCGCGGTGGCTGCATCATCCGGGCCGCCTTCCTCGACCGCATCCGCGCCGCGTTCGCGGCCGACCCGCAGCTCCCCACGCTGCTGGCCGACCGTCAGTTCGCCGAGGAGGTCGGTCGGGCCCAGGACGCGTGGCGCGAGGTCGTCGCCACCGCCGTGCGCCGCGGGGTGCCGACGCCGGGCTTCGCCGCCGCCCTGGCCTACTACGACGCGCTGCGCGCCGAGCGGCTGCCGGCCGCCCTGACCCAGGGGCAGCGGGACTTCTTCGGCGCCCACACCTACCGCCGCACCGACCGCGAGGGCTCCTTCCACACGCTCTGGAGCGGTGACCGGAGCGAGGAGCAGACCGCCTGACGGCCTGTACGAAGTCGTGCCCCGCGGCGTTCCGACGTCGCGGGGCACCGCTATGGTCGTGGCATGCCGGACGTGCCGCGTCACCCCCATGTCGAGACGGCCCTGCGCTATCACGAGGCCGTCGCCCGCTTCGTCACGGGCGAGGAACTCGCCCGGTTCTTCCACGAGGACGCCGTCCACCACCAGCTGCCCAACGCCCTCTTCCCCGAGGGCGTCGAGCGCGATCTGCCCGCCATCCTGGCCTCGGCCGAGCGGGGCCGCGACCTGCTCTCCGAGCAGCGCTTCGAGGTGACGGGCGTGGTCGCGGCCGGTGACCGGGTGGCTCTGGAGGCCGTCTGGTCGGGCACGCTGGCCGTACCCCTGGGGAAGCTGCCCGCCGGGCACGTCCTGCGCGCGCACATCGCGACGTTCCTGGAGTTCCGCGACGGCCGGATCGTCTCCCAGCGGAACTACGACTGCTACGAACCGTTCTGATCCGCAGTCGGCCGTCGGCAGTCGGCTCATTCGGGGCTGTGCCGACCGCGTGACAGCGCACATCATGAGCGGCGTCGTTCGGCACGGGAGATTTCCGCGAGTTCCGGGAGGTCCGATGCAGCACCGCTCACCGTCCCGCCGCACCACCCTCAGATCCGCCCTCGGTACGACACTCGGCACCGCCCTCGCCCTCGGCTGCGCCGGTCTCGGCGTGACACCGGCGGCCGCCGGGCAGGGCCGGGTCTTCCGGGACGTGCGCGCCTTCGGCGGCACGTGGGAAGGGGTGTACGACGGCCGTCGGGCACGGCTGAGAATCGTCGTCGTACGGCAGTCCCCCGGCACCCTCCACACCCTCTACCTCACCCTCACCGACCTCGACCGGGACGAGACCTTCACCGGCAGCCTCGAGGACCTCCCCGCGACCTCCCACCTGGCCGGCGGCATCGCGCTGCGCGGGTCCGCCGCGCTCACCCTGCGCGCCCTGGTGCTGCACACCCGGGACACCGACCGGCTCTCGGGGACGAGCGTCCGGGACGGCCGCGGCTTCCCCCTGTCCTTCCGCCGCTCCGGCACGGGCCCCGCCCACGTCGAGAACCGGCCCTTCCGCGACTACCGGGACTGGTACGGCGGGTACGCCGGTGACGCCGGGGAGGGCCGCTACGCCGGTGACCTCGACGGCCGTCCCGCCGAGCTGACCGTACTGCGCGAGGACACCCCGGAGGGCACCCTCATCGGCTTCCGGCTGGTGGACCTCGATCGGGGGATGTCCTGGGGCACGGCCCTGCGCGAGTCCGAGGTCCTCCAGTGGCCCTACGACCGGCAGCGCGATCCGCTCGCGGGCAGGACGCTGACGCCCGCGCGGTTCCTGGACGAGCCCCTCCAGGTCGACTCCCTGTACTGGCACGGCTCCGACGCCGCGTACGTCTCGGGCGCGAGCGCCGGGCCGGGCGGCCTGTACGGGATGTCCTTCGTCCGGCGGGCCGCCCCGTCCGTGCGGGGCCGCTGACCCGCCGTCAGTCGTCTGATTCGCCGTCAGTCGTCCGAGTCGGCGGAGTCGGCGGCGCCGCCCGTCGCCGTCCCCTCCTTGATGTCGGAGATCAGCCTGGTGGCGAGGTCCGACTGCACGCTGAGATAGGTGTACGTCGGCTTCTTCTCGTCGCCCCACGTCAGGCGGACCGTCGTCCAGGTGTGCCCGGCACCGCTGTTGTCGTAGGTGACCTGCCAGGCGCGCGGGGTGTTCTGCGCGCGGAGGACGCCGTCCACGGCGTTCTTCCGCTCCCAGGCATCCAGGCGGGCGCGGAACTCCTTGGTGAGGTAGTGCGCGCGCAGGGCGTTGGACAGGGAGGCGTCGGGCGTGCCCGTGCGGGCGTCGACGTAGGCGCCGTAGAAGGACGCCACCCGGTCGACGACCGAGGACGTGCCGCCCTCGATCGTCTGCGGGGCGTCGTCCGCCGCCGTGGCGGCGGACCTGGTGGAGGCCCCGGCGGAGGCCGCGAAGGCGACGGCCGGGACGGTGAGCGCGGCCAGCAGGGCGATCGCCGCCCCGGTGCGCCAGGTGGATCGGGTCGATCGGGTCGTACGCATGGCTCCCCCTCGGTTGCCGGTGTCCCTTGCGGGACCCACGGGTTGTGGGAATACATACACCTTGTACAGCGGGCGAGTTGGAGGAACAGTTCCCTCCCGGAACGTTTCTTGCCCGAACGGCTACCCGGAGGACCGGCTTTATGCGTGCTATCGGCCGGACGTGGTCCGGACCGGGGCGGCGGGCAGGGAGACGACCATCGTCAGGCCGCCCCCGGGGGTGTCCTCGGGGGTGAGCGTGCCGCCCATGGCCTCGGTCAGGCCCCGGGACAGCGCGAGGCCCAGGCCGAGCCCGGTGGTGTTGTCGGTGTCCCCCAGCCGCTGGAACGGCTCGAAGGCGCGCTCGCGGTCGGCGGGCCGGAGGCCGGGGCCCCGGTCGACGACCCGCAGCTCCACCCGGGAGGCGAGGACGCTGGCCGCGACGGTGACCGGGCGGCCGGGCGGGGAGTGCCGGGCGGCGTTGGCCACCAGGTTGGCCAGGACGCGCTCCAGCAGGGGCGGGTCGGCGAGGACGTCGGGGGCCCGTTCCAGGTCCGGGGCGGCCACCTCGCACGCCGGCGCCTCCGGCAGGCTGTCCAGGGCCAGGGGCAGGACCTCGACGAGGGCGGTGGGGCGCAGGCTCAGGGTCAGGGCGCCCGCCTGGAGGCGGCTCATGTCGAGGAGGTTGTCGACGAGCCGGTTGAGCTTGGCCATCGACTCGTCGGCGGTGGCCAGCAGCTCCTCGCGGTCCTCGGGCGAGAAGTCGACCTCCCTGCTGCGCAGGGAGCTGACGGCGGCCCAGCCGCTGGCGAGCGGGGTGCGCAGATCGTGGCTGACGGCGGCGAGGAGGGCGGTGCGCATCCGGTCGGCGGCCCGCACCGGCTCGATCTCGGCCGCCGCCCGGGCCAGCCGGGCGCGTTCCACGGCGGCCGTCAGATGGGCGGCGAAGGCGGCGAGCACCCGGCGGTCGGAGGAGGGCAGCGCGCGGCCGCGCAGGACGAGTTCGGCGTCCTCGCCTATCGGCGTCCTGATCTCCTCGGCCGGGGCGCGCCCTGCCCCGTCACGGACCGTGGCGGGGGCGGTCTCCCGGTCCCGGTCCTGATCCCGGTCCCTGTCCCGGTCCCTGTCGCGGTCGCTCCCGCGGCCACGGGGGCGCAGCTCGGCCGACTCCATGCCGAAGGTCCGGCGGGTGCGTTCCAGCAGGTCGGGGACGTCCTGTTCGCCCCGGAGGATGCCTCCGGCGAGCGAGGAGAGGGTCTCGGCCGCGGCGGTGGCGCTCGCGGCGCGGCGGCTCAGGCGCAGCGAGCGGTCCACGACGGCCGCGACGGTGACGGCGACGAGGGCGAAGGCGACCAGCGCGAGGATGTTGTTGGCGCCGTGGATGGTGAAGCGGCCGGTCGGCGGGATGAAGTAGTAGTTGAGCAGGAGGGAGGCCGTCAGTGAGGCCAGCAGCGCGGAGGTAACCCCGCCGATGCAGGCCACTCCGACGACGGCGACGAGGAAGAGCAGGGTCTCGCTGGTCAGGTTGAGGGCGACGGCCTCGGTGGCCGCGTCGGCGCGCAGCGTCGCGGTCAGCAGGAGGGGCAGGAGCAGTCCGGCCGCGGGGCCGCAGATCCGGCGGACGCGGGAGAGACCGCTGCCGGGGACGGGCAGTCCGCGTCCCCGGCCGGCGCGCTCGTGGGTGACGATGTGGACGTCGATGTCGCCGGACATCTCGACGACGCTGTCGCCCACGCCGTGCGCGGCGAGGACGCGGGCCGGCCAGCCGCGGCGGCTGACGCCGACGACGAGCTGGGTGGCGTTCTCGGCGCGGGCGAATTCCAGTAACGCGGCGGGCACTTGGTCGCCGACGACCGTGTGATAGGTGCCGCCGAGGCTCTCGACGAGCCGGCGCTGTCCGGCCAGCGCGGCCGGCGAGGCGCCGGCGAGGCCGTCGCTGCGGGTGACGTGCACGGCCAGGAGGTCGCCGCCGGAGGAACGGGCGGCGATGCGGGCGGCCCGGCGGATGAGGGTGTCGCCCTCGGGGCCGCCGGTGAGCGCGACGACGACACGTTCGCGGGTCTCCCAGACGCCGCCGATGCCGTGCTCGGCGCGGTAGCGCTGGAGAGTCTCGTCGACGCGTTCGGCGAGCCACAGCAGGGCCAGTTCGCGCAGGGCGGTGAGGTTGCCGACGCGGAAGTAGTGGGAGAGCGCCGCGTCGATCTTCTCGGGGGCGTAGATGTTGCCGTGGGCCATCCGGCGGCGCAGCGCTTCGGGGGCCATGTCGACGAGCTCGATCTGGTGGGCGCGGCGTACGACGTCGTCCGGTACGGTCTCCCGCTGCGGCACCCCGGTGATCTTCTCGACGACGTCGCTGAGGGATTCCAGGTGCTGGATGTTGACGGTGGTCATCACGTCGATGCCGGCCGCGAGGAGTTCCTCGACGTCCTGCCAGCGCTTGGCGTTTCCGGTGCCCGGCACGTTGGTGTGGGCGAGTTCGTCGACGAGGGCCACGGCGGGGCGCCGGGCGAGCACGGCGGCGAGGTCGAGTCCGGTGGACTCCGGGCCCCCGTGGTCGTGGCGCAGGCGCGGCAGCACCTCCAGCCCTTCGAGCATCTCCTCGGTGTGCGGGCGGTGGTGGCACTCGGCGTAGGCCACCACGACGTCGGTGCCGCGCAGGGCGCGGCGCCATCCTTCGTCCAGCATGCGGTACGTCTTGCCGACTCCGGGGGCAGCGCCGAGAAAGACCTTCAGTCTGCCGGGGCGGATGCCCGGAGTTTCAGGCGGAGCGCCGGCCTGGGCCATGAGCGTTCCTTCTGTCGGGGGGCGAGGCGGGTCGCCCGGTGTGGAGGGGTACCCGGCCATCGTCGGCCGATCCGGGCCGTGGGCGGCGGTGCGGGGGCCGACGTTGACGCGTTCCTGACTTCGGAAGGTCTCCTGGTCTCCCGCGCCACGCTCGTCGCTCCGGGCGCACGGCACGGGCGGGTCCCCGCGGCGGTGGCCGGTGTCGGCCACCGCCGCGGCCGTGGGTGCTGGGGGGTGCCCCTGTCCCGCCCTTTCGCCGTTTCCTTCAGGGGCTCCGCCCCCGAAGCCCCGCTCCTCGAACGCCGGAGGGGCTACAAGCCCCTATCGGCGCCCGTCCACCACCGAGCGGAGCTTGCCCGTGGTCGCCGTGCGGGCGAAGTCCGCCGTGTCCGCCGCCTCGACGTCGAGGTCGAGCAGCCGCTCCTCGACCGCCGAGCGCAGCTCCGGGTACCCGGCCAGCAAAGCCGTCCGCAGGGCGGACGGGTCGGCCGAGCGCTCGACGCGGACCGTGAGGCGCTCACGCGCCGCGCCGGTCGCGAGGAGGACCTGGAGTTCCCCGGCGTAGCCGCAGTCCCCCTCCGCGATGGTCACGAAGCGCCCGTGGTGGAGGAAGTACGTCGCGACGCGCATCACGTCGCCCAGCCTGCCCAGCAGTTCGAAGCGCGGGGCGTGGTTGCCGCAGGGGCAGCGGCCGGGGACGGCGCGGCCGAGGTCGCCGATGACGTAGCGGTCGAGGCGCTGGCCGCGCCGGGCGTGGGTGGTGAAGACGAGACGGCCGGTCTCGCCGGGTGCCACGGGCCGGTCGGCGTCGACGTCGAGGATCTCCAGCGTGTGGAGGTCGGCGTGGAGGTGGTGGACTCCGCCCGCGCTTTCCACGCACTGGTAGCCCAGCGGGCCGAGGTCCGTGCTGCCGTAGGTGATGGAGCGGACGGTCTCGATGCCGAAGCTCTCGGCGAGCACGCGGCGCTGCTCGGCCGTGAAGTGCTCCCCGCCGTAGAAGATCTTGCGGATGCCGCCGTAGGAGCGCAGCAGGTCGCTCTGGTCGTGGAGGAGCTGCCAGAGGTAGGAGGGCATGCCGAAGAGGGTGTCCGCCTCGTGGGCGACCAGGGCCTCGGCGGTGGCGCGGTGGTCGGGGCCGGCCGCGATGGGCATCTGGGTGCCGCCCAGCCGCTCCAGGATGGAGAAGAAGCTGATGAAGCCGCCGTACATGCCGCCGCAGTAGAAGAGGTTGGCGGTGCGGTCGTGCTTCGGGTCGTACCCGGCGGCGAGCAGGCCGCGAGCGGCGGCGCGCATCTGGGTGTCGTAGTCGTCGTAGGTGAACAGGGACAGGGCGGGGGTGCCGGTGCTGCCGCCGCTGCGGAAGTACAGCTCGGCGTCGCGCCGGTCGACGGAGCCGTTGAGCTCCTGCACGGCGGCCTTGTCCAGCAGCGGCCCGGTGGGCGTGGGGAGCGCGGTCGGGCGGACCAGGTCGTCGAGGCAGGCGACGGTGGCGAAGCGCTCGTCGGCCTGGACGGCGACGCGGCGGCTGTAGCGCTGGAGCGCGTAGACGCCGTCGTGGGGCTCGCCCGCGTAGCTGCCCAGCATGGAGCCGACGGGCGTGACGCGGGTGGCGCCGGCGGCCAGGGCGAGACGGGAGAGCTCCGCGACGTCGGCGCGGGTGCCCGCGACGCCGGCGGTCTGGAGGTAGCGGCGCATGGGGCGCAGCGTGGCGAGCATCCGTTCCCGGGGCAGGGGCTTGACCCAGACGCTGCGGTGCAGCGGGGAGGCGGTGAGCGCGGGGCGGGTGTCGGCCATGACGCGCCAGGAGCCGTCGGGGGCCGTGTGGACGCGGGTGAGGCCGAGGTGTTCCTCAAGGCGGGCGATGAGCTCGGTGGTGGTGAGCTCGGCCTGTTCGGCAGTGTCCAGTTCGTCGCCGGACGGGCCGGGGGGCGCCGCGGCGAGGGCGGCGGCGAGGCGTTCGGCGAAGGCGAAGACGTCCTTGTCGTCGTCGGTGTCGAGGTAGACGACCTGGGGGCTGGAGCATGCCTGCTGCTCCAGCAGGCAGACGTCGGCGGCGAGGGCGGCCAGGGTCGCCTCGTCCTGCCAGGCGTCGCGGGCGAGGTAGGCGAAGGAGATCTTGTGGCCCCACTCCACCAGGCGGCAGCCGGGCGGCACGTGGGCGGCCACGCCCTCGACGGCGGTCTCGCCGCCCCAGACGGCGACGGCGTCGGCGGGCGCGCACATCAGGCGCAGCCACTCCTGGCGGGAGGAGGGGAAGCGCAGCACGATGACGCGCCGGGCGACGGCACCGCTCTCGTCCAGCGCGGCCAGTTCGGCGAGGAGGTGCTGGGCGAGGAGGGTGTCGGCGCCGGACGTCTTGAGGATGTTGACGTTGCCGGCGAGCAGTCCTTCGACGAGGCTCAGGGGTGCGACGGAGGCGGCGTTGCCGGGGGCGATGTGGGCGACGAGGCCGACGGGGGCCCATGCCTCGTAGACGGTCTCCTTGGCGTCGGGGCGGTTCAGCCGCTGGGGGGCGGTGCCGCCGAGTTCGCCGCGGAGCTTGCGGGTGAGTCCGGCGCGGGCGAGGAACGCGCCGAGTTCGGCGAGGAGGGTGCCGTCCTCGCCCTCGGGCAGGTGGGCGGCGAGCCGGGCGCGGGTGGGGTGGGCGGGGTCGAGGAGGGCGGTGGACAGCGCGTCGCAGGCGGCGAGGACGGTCTCGGTGTCCAGGGGTTCGGCGAGCGCGGCCTCGACGGTGGCGGGCAGCGCGGCGAGGCGGCGGCCGGCCTCCTCGTCGTCGATGAAGGCGCCCTGCCAGTAGTGCGGGTTGGTCTCGGTCGTCACGACATGCCCTTCATCAGTTCGGCGGCGGCCACCGCGCAGCTCTTGTTGCGGCTCACTCCGGCGCGGCCGTGGATGGTGAACCAGTCGGTGTCCAGCTCGCAGCCGCACTCGCCGCCGGGGTGGAGGGAGGCGAGGTCGCCCATGACGACGCTCTGCGCGGGGACGGACGTGATGTACGGGGACACCAGGTGGAGGTAGCCGCGCTCGCCGTATCCGAGCGGCTCCAGCGTGCGGGTGGAGCGGATGAACACGCGGGACCAGACGGGCGCGTGGAGGTTGTGGTGCGAGCACTCGATGTACGGGATGCAGTGCTCGACGGAGCCGAAGGTGTCGCGGATCCGCTCGGAGGGCACGCCGAGCTGTTCGGTGACGCGGGCGTACAGCTCGTGCTTGCCGATCTGCTGGTCGGTGTGGCCCTTCCAGCCGCCGCCGAGGACGATCAGGGAGCCCTCGGGGAGGTTCAGGGGCGCGAGGCCCATGGCCCGCATCCGTTCCAGGGTGAACCAGAGGAACGCGGGGAAGCCCAGGATGCGGACGGGGACGTCCTCCTCGGCGAAGCGGCGGAGTGCGGCGACGCAGCCGAAGGGGTCGAACTCGTGGCCACCGCCGGTGTGGCGGAGGGCGTACTCGACGCTGCGCGCGGGGGCGAAGTCGCAGAGGTAGTTGTCCGTGAAGGAGGTGCCGAGCTTGAGGTCGGGGGCGGGCTCGTAGCTGTAGAGCAGGTAGTTGACGGGCTGGTCGGGGGTGATCCAGCCGTTGCGCTCGAAGATCCGGGCGACCATGCGCTGGGCGGAGCGGATGGTCCACTCGTCGAAGAACATCTGCGACTTCTGCCCGGTGGTGCCGGACGAGGTGAGGTGCAGATGGACGTCGTCGCGCGGGATCGACAGGACTTCGTGCCGCTTGAAGAAGTTCGCGTGCACCAGGGGTGCGCGGTAGGGCTCCTCGGGGGCGGTCCCCTCGTACAGCGAGCGGAAGAACGGGGAGCGTTCGGCGTGCCAGGCGTGGCTCTCGGCCATGGCGGCGGCGAAGAGCTCCTCCTCGGCGGGGCCGGAGGCGTAGGGGTCCGTCAGGTCGCACAGGCGCTGGACGTGCGGCAGCAGCGCCGCATCGGGGACGTCGACGGGGGCGAGATGGGGGTTGACGGGTGTCATGAGGCAACCTCGAGGGTGGGCAGGTAGGTCGACGCCCAGGCCGCCGCGTAGGCGTCCAGGAACGGCTGGAGGGGCGCGTCGACGACCACTTCACGGAAGTCGATCTGTTCGGCGGTGCGGGACATCACGACGTAGTCGTGGAAGCCGTCGCCGTCGGGCTCGGGGCGCATGGCCGGGTAGAGGGCGCTGGGGATGAAGCCCTGGGCGAGGAACGCCGAGAGCGCTCCGTGCTCGGAGAGCGGCACCAGCGCCTCCACGTACCCCGCGCCCGCGCGGGTGAGCGTGCGGGTGATGGGCTCCAGGTGGTCGGCGGCCGCGGCCGGGTCGGGTGCGGCGGCGATCAGGGAGCAGTAGCGTCCGGTGCGGTTGAGGTAGGCGTAGACCTCGAAGCTGTCGTCGTCGGCCGCCAGCAGCGCGTTGGGGGTGTGCAGCGGGTAGAACCAGCGCTCGCTGTCGGGGAAACGCTCGTGGAAGCGGCGGCGGACGAACGAGGGCGCCTCGATCATCTCCAGCCGGGCCGCCGTCGTGGGGCGGGCGGGCACCGTCTTCGGCGCGGTGCGCCGGACGTGCCCGTAGTCGATGCCGAGGCTCGCGCCGACGGCGCGCAGGAGGGGCCCGAGCGGCGCGGGGACCTCGGCGACGGGGAGCCGCCGGTCCAGCACGCCCGGCGAATGACGCGCGTAGAGTGCGAGGCTTTCACGGCTGTTGAGGTCGACGGCGTTGGGCAGGACGCCCATGGGCCGGAAGCCGTTGCGGGACACGACGCGCTGGGGACCGGCGCTGACGGTGCGGACCGTGGCGTAGACGGAGTCCAGCCGCCCGGTCTCCAGCGTCCGCCGGCACAGCTCGTCCGTCAGGGCGTGGGCGAGGCCGCCGGAGCGGCGCTCGGGGTGGACGGCGAGCCCTTCCAGCCGGCCGACGCGGCTGCCGGCCTCGCCGTGGACGGCCGCCGACGCGGCGAGCCCGCCGGAGCCGGGGTGGCGGGCGACCAGCCAGAGGGTGTGCGGGTCGGCGATGAGCCGGGACATCTCGGCGGGGTCGGTGCCCAGGGCGGTGGGATAGTGCGGGCCGTAGACGGCGTAGTAGAGCTGGCGCAGTTCGGCGATGTCGGCGGGCGTGGCCCGGTCGATCGTGACGGTCATCGCTCTCCTCCGGTGACCACGGGCTCGGACGGGTGGGACGCGGCGCCTCGCGTGGCTTCGTCGGCGGAGCCGGTACGGGCCGGGGCGGCCGGGGCGGCCGCGTCGTCCTGCAGGCCGGTGTCCGGCTCGGCGTCGTCGTCCCGCAGGAGGGCCAGCGCGCAGGCAGCGGGCAGGAGTCCGGCCGCCTGGATCAGGCACAGGGTCTGCGGGGAGAGCCGGTCGCCCAGCAGGCCGAAGAGCAGGGAGGCCAGGGGGAAGGTCGCCCCGAGCACGGCCTGCATCACGGCGAAGAAGCCCGGCTTGTCGGCGGTGGGGACGAGCCGCTGGAACAGCGCCACGAACCGCACCCCGATGACGCCGACGCACCAGCCCGCGACGACCAGGCAGCCCGCGAAGACGAACCGTCCCGTGAACAGGCCGGGGGCGGCCAGGGCCAGGCCCATCAGGGTCAGCAGCCACGCGCCGAGGGTGGTGGGCCGGCCGGGGACACGGGCGCCGGTGAACGAGCCGATCAGCGTGCCCACGCCCAGCGACGCCTCCAGCAGGGCGACGGTGGAACCGCCGTCCGCCAGGACGGACTTGGTGTACAGCGGGATGACGACGAAGACGGCGGTGGTGAAGAGGTTCGCCGCGGTGAAGCAGAGCAGGATCCGGCGGACGAACGGCAGCCCGGCCAGGATCCCCCGCAGCGACCGCTGCCCGTCGGCCTCCTCGGCACCGTCCTCCGCGCCCGGCGCGGTCTGGGTGCGGAAGCGGACCGTCGTGATCAGTGCGGCCGCGACGAGGTAGGCGCTCGCGCAGCCGACGGCGAGGCCCGCCACTCCGGCGGCGTCGACGATCAGGGCGCCCAGGAGCGCCCCGCCGAGGCTCGCCAGGGACTGGGTGGACAGTTCGAAGCCGGTGGCGGCCTCGATGTCCTCGTCGTCGACGAGTTCGGGCACGGAGGTGGTCAGGCAGGGGTCGAAGAAGGCCTGGCAGGCGGCCAGGGCCAGGGTCGCGGCGTAGGCGGCGGCGAGCGGCAGCCCGCCCGCGTACGCCCAGACGGCGAGGGCCGCAGCCGCGCTGCCCGCCGCCCCGGCGGCCGCGCGCAGCACGGAGCGGTGCGCGAAGCGGGCGACGGACCGGGCGACGACGGGTGCCAGCGCCACGGCGGGCAGCGTGCTGACCGCCATGAACAGCCCGGAGGCGAGCCCGCGTCCGCCGGCGACGGCGTAGGCGACCAGCCACCAGGAGACGCCGACCTGGAACATCCGCACGGCGGCCTGGGTGAGCACCTGGGCCAGCCAGACCGTGCCGAAGGCGCGGTTGCGCAGGACGAGGGGCGGGCGGCGGCCCTCGTCGGTGGTCACGGCGGTCATGCGGTGGGCCTCTCGTCGATGACCCGGACGAGCTTGCCCGAGCGGGTGTTGACGACGAGGTCGCTGTTGCGGGCCCACTCCACGGTCAGGGGGTGGACGAAGCCGGCGGCCACGCTGTCGGGGTAGAGCGGACGGACCGTGTTGAGCCGTTCGGTGACGGCCTCGGCGAGGGGCTCCAGGCCCGTGGGGTCGTCGTCGCCGGGGGCGGTGGCCAGGCGCAGTACGAGGCCGTCGCGGCCGTCCCAGCGGCGCACCACGAGCTGAGTGCCCGTCACCCGGCCGTCGGTGTCGGCCTCGGCGACGGCGTCGAGCGCGTCCTGCGAGTAGAGGGATACGGGCCCGACGCGGACGCCCTCCTCGGCGCGGCCGAGGATGCGGAAGTGCCCGGCCTCGGCGTCGGTCCATTCGGCGCGGTCACCGGCGGGGAAGCGGATGACGGGCATGAGGCGGCGGAAGAGCTGGGTCACCACGACGCGGCCGGGGCGGCCGGGTTCGTGGATGGGCTCCCCGGTGGTCTCGTCGAGGATCTCGACGATCGTGTGCGGGGTGAAGACGCGGTGCACCCGGGGGTCGGGGCCGGGGACGGGGCAGCCGAGGAGGCCGGCGTCGACGCTGGCGTAGCCGAGGGAGCGCGGTTCGGCGTTGGGGAAGGCCGCGGCGAGCAGGCGTCGCTGGTCGGAGAAGAGCGCCTCGCCGCCGAAGAACAGCAGCTCCACGGCGGGGAGCTGACGGCCCGTCGCGATGAGGTGCTCGGCCAGCCGGCAGAGGGTGGTCGGGGTGCCCGCCACCACCTGGGCGCCGAGGTCCTCAAGGGTGGGGACGGTGGTCTCGAGGGGGGCGCCGCCGCCGATGGGCAGCCGGACGTTGTCGACGGGCGCGTGGGCGAGCGAGTCCAGGACGAACAGGAAGCTGGCGTAGAGCTCGCCCGCGTAGAAGAGGTCGGCGACCCGGTGGCCCGGGCGCAGCCCGGCCTCGACGAGTCCCCCGCCGAAGGCGGTGACGAAGTCGCGCCACTCCTCGCGGGTGTAGCAGGAGAACTTGGGGGCGCCGGTCGTGCCGCCGGTCTTGTAGACGACGGCTTCGCCGAGGGGGGCGGTCAGCACCCGGTTGTCGCCCGGGGTGTTGGCGGCCCAGAAGGCGCTCTGCTCCACGACGGGCAGCTCGGTCAGGTGCCGGACGTCCGGGGGGAGGTCGGCGTAGAGCTCCGCGTAGAACGGTGAGTTCCGGCGGGTGAAACGTATGAGGTCCGATAGCGGGTGAACGGACATGCGGCCTTTGCCTAGGTGATGCGGACAGGGGTGCGTGTCTTCGGGGCACGGCGAAGGCGCGGCGAGGACTGCGGTCGCTCGCCACGTGCCGGTGCCCGTGTGTTCCGCGAGAGGCGTGGGGTACCGCTCTCGGCGTCGCTCCGGCGTCAGGGTCTGACGCTCGGTCACGAGGGAACGTCGTAGAAGATATCGCAGAATCTGCCCTCTGCTCACCACATGTCAGGTGAAGGTGGCGCGAAACCTCTGTTTCTTTTGTTGAAAGCCGTTCTGACCGAACTTCTTATGGCGTTGGCCGCCCTACGCTCCCAGGCCCGCGTCCCGGGCCAGCAGGGCGGCCTGCACCCGGTTCTCACAGCCCAGTTTGGCGAGGATCCGGCTGACGTACGTCTTCACCGTGGCCTCGCTCATATGGATCCTGCGCCCGGCGTCGGCGTTGGACAGCCCCTCACCGAGCAGCGCCAGCACCTCGCGCTCCCGTTCGCTGAGCTCCGCCACCCGTCGCCGCGCCTGCTCGCCCCGGGTGGCGACGGGGCCGGCGGCCAGTGAGTCCGCCACGTGGCGGGTGGCGGCCGGGGAGAGATAGGCGGCGCCCGTCGCCGCCGCCCGGACGGCCCCGATCAGCTCCCCCGGCGCGGAGTCCTTCAGCAGGAAGCCTGCCCCGCCCTGGCGCAGCGCCCGCAGGACGTTGTCGGGCTCGCCGAAGGTGGTGAGGATCAGCACCCGGACGCCGGGGGCGTGCCGGCCCAGTTCGCCGAGGGCCGTCAGCCCGTCGAGGACCGGCATCTGGATGTCGAGCAGCGCGACGTCCACCCGGTGCCGCCGGGCCAGCTCGACGGCCTCCCGCCCGTTCACCGCCTCCGCCACGACCTCGATGTCGTCGGCGGACGTGAGGATCATCCTGATGCCGGCCCGGATGAGCGGCTCGTCATCGGCGATGAGGACGCGGATCACCGGTGTCTTCTCCTGGGATGGTGTGCTGTTCGCTAGCTCTTGACGTGGAACTCGCGCTTGTCGGACAGTCTGCCGTCCTTGAAGCAGAAGCGGTAAACGGTGTCGACGGACAGCCCCCGGGAGTCGTCGGTGGACAGCAGGGTCAGACAGCTGGCCCCGGCGGGGGCGGCCGGTATCTTGTCCTTGGCGTCGGAGGTGAGGACGGACTTGCCGGACGGCAGCTTCTCCCGGACCTCCCGCTCGGGGTCGCCGACCTTGACGGACGCGTAGGTGCTCGGGTCGATCATGCCCTTGTCGGCCTCGTCGATGACCTTGCCCATGGTGAAGACGCCCGCCACCACCAGCGCCACCAGGAGCAGCAGCGCGATTCCGCAGCCGAGCAGGCAGCCGTTGCTCTTCTTCGTGCCCATGATGTCCTTGAACTCCTCGCGAGGGTCGAGCCGGTCGATGACCGCTCCACCCTCGCCCGGGGCCCCCGCCCGGGGCTGCCGCCGGAAGTCGTCCACCGGGTCGACGAAGGTCGCGCCGGTGGCGCTCCCCCGGGACTCCCGCGCCTCGGCCGCGTCATAGGGCAGGACGGCCGCGAGGCGGAAGCCGACGCCGGCCGCCCCGGGGCCGGTGAAGACCATGCCGCCGACCAGCCGGGCCCGTTCCCGCAGCCCCGTCAGCCCCTCTCCCCCGCTGACCGTGTCCGCCCGGGGCTCCGCCGCCGCGGTCGGCGCCGCCGGGCCGTTGGCCACCTCCACCACCAGCGCGTCCGGCTCGTGGCGCACGCCGACGGTGATGGCGGCGCCCGGGGCGTGCTTGGCGGCGTTGGTCAGGCCCTCCTGGACGACGCGGTATCCGGCGTGGTCGGTGGCGGGCGCCAGCGGCCGGGGGTCGCCCGAGCGCTCCAGGGTCACCTTCATGCCCGCCGAGACGGCGGACTCGACCAGGCCCTCTATGCCCGCCACCACCCGGGAGCCGGGCCGCTCCTCCTCCGGGACGCCGTCCTTGAGGATGCCCACGACCTCGCGCAGCTCCCGCATGGCGGCCACCGACGCCTCGCGCAGCACGCCGACCGCCTCGCGCTGACGGCCGGTCAGCTCCCGGTCGACCTCCAGCGCGCCGGTCTGCACCGCGATGAGCGCGAGCTGGTGGCCCAGGCTGTCGTGCATGTCCTGGGCGATGCGCTGCCGCTCGCGCATCCGCGCCTGCCCGGCGATCATCTCGCGCTCGCGCAGCAGCTGGGCGTTGCGCAGCCGCAGGGTGTCCAGCAGGGTGCGCCGCTGCGTCCAGTAGCGGCCCGCGAGGCCGGGGAAGACCGCGGTCACCACGAAGAAGACCGTGGCGAGCGTGACCGTCCCGGCGGGCGAGAGCTCCGCCTGCCACAGGCTCAGGGTCAGATAGAGCGCGAAGGCGGCGCCGAAGGCCGTCGATGCCCGCAGCACTCCCGCGATCCGGTGCCCGGCGGACCAGCCCACGGCCATCAGCAGCAGGCTCGCGCCGCCCTCGGTGCCGCCGGAGAGGGCCGAGGTCGCGAGCAACGCGGTGATCGGCAAGGCCCGGCGCGTCAGCGACAGCACCGCGGCCACCACGGCGACGGCGGCCATCCGCGGCCAGCCGTGGCCGGCCTCGGCCACCCCCGCGAGCAGCGCGAAGACGGCGGCGAGCAGGCACTCCCCCACCAGCCTGCGCCGGCTCCACAGCCCCGGATCGGTCAGCCGCCCCGACAGTTCACGGGCCCACGATGTCGCGTTCACCCCCGCACTCTAGGCACTCCCCCCCACGCCGGCACAGGCACCGAAGGTCGCTCGTGCGTGCGACGAAAGTCGATACGACCCCGGACCAAGGACCCGGCGGCCCGGCGAGCCCGCAGCACGGCCCGGCGGCCCGGCCCGGCAGCCCGGCAAGGCCGGCCCGGCCCACCCCTCAAGCCGGGCGCGCCGTGCCCGACGGCTGGTCCGTGCCGCAGTACCGGCACTTCCCGGCCGCCGCCGGAAGGTCCTCCGAGAGGCACGCCAGGCAGGTCTTCAGCCGGCCGGGCTCCTCGAAGACGACGACCCCGCGCCGCGCCTGGACGTGCTTGTAGGGCACGACGATGAAGAAGTAGACGACGGCCATGAAGATGATGAAGTAGATCACGGCCGAGAGGAAGGACCCGACGTCCAGGTAGGTGGCCCGGTTGCCCGCGCGGCCGAGCTGCCAGCCCAGCCCCAGGCCGTGCCCGCCCTGGAGCCGGGCGATGACCGGGTTGATCACGAAGTCGGTGAACGCCTTGATCAGCGTGGAGAGCGCCAGCGCGATGATCAGGCCCACGGCCACGGTGACGATGTCACCGCGCATGACGAAGTTCTTGAATCCCTTGAGCACGCCGAAAAGCTACCCTTTGCCCCACTTCTCCCCGCCGTGCGGCACGGCGACGGCACCCGGGATTCACCCCGAGGCCCACCTGGGCCCCCGGGACGCGCCTGAAGGCCCGCCCCGGGACCCGCTTCACATCGCCGGGTGCGCCGGGATGTGAGTGGCCTCCTCGATGTCGTGCCCGGCCTTGTCGAGCAGCTCCCGCGACAGCTTGTTCAGGGCCCGCGCCGCCGCGACCTCCTCGCCGACCCGCTGCTGCTCGGGGTCGTCGGGATGCCTGACGGCCTTGCCCTTGGCCCGCAGCTCGGTGCCGTCCTGGAGTCTGAGCAGAGCGGCCGCCCGGGTTTTCTTCTCGATCTCGTCGAATTCGACCTCGACGTGCCAGCCAGCGATCTGCGTCATGGCGTCCTCCTCTGGCCCGCCCCTTCTGCGCTACCCCTCCAGCGTGCACCAGGCGGCCCGATTGCGACACCGGACGCGGCAGCCCCGTCGGGCCCCGGAGGCCCGTCAGGCCGCCGCGGCCCCGAACTCGCGCATCGCGCCGTCGACGATCGCCTCCAGCCGCGCGTGGTGCGCGCCCCGCCAGTAGACCCGGCCGCAGGCCAGGCACTGCGCGAAGACGTCGTAGGTGTGGCGCGTGCCGTGCTCCAGGTGCTCGCGGACGGAGTCCTTGTCGGCGTCCTGGAGCGGGCCGTTGCAGGCGGTGCAGCGCGTCCAGGGGGCGAGCTCGGGCGCGAACCGGCCCAGGACGTCCCGCAACTGCTCCTCCGGCCGGTCGCTGTAGACGTACGCGCCGGCCCAGATCTCCCGGCGGCGCAGCAGCCCACGGTCCCGGGAGAGCAGCACCCGGCGCTCGGCGGCGGAGAGCGCGGCCAGCGCGGGGTCGCCGATGTCCTCGCTCTCGTACGCCGCGTCGACGCCCAGCAGCCGCAGCCGGCGGGCGAGCGTGCCCAGGTGGACGTCCAGCAGGAAGCGCAGCGGCGCCCCCGGCACCTCCTGCGGCCGGGCCACCGCCTCGATCTCCACGCGCTCCCCTTCGGCCGGCACGTGCGACACCGGCACCGGGCGCCCGTCGACGAGCAGCGGGCCCGCCTCGGTGAGCGGGACGCCGAGGGACTCCACGACGTGCCCGAGGGTGGAGACGCCGTCGGTGACCACCGGCGCGGCCGCCACCCGGCGCTCGGGGGACACGAAAAGCCGCAGTTCAGGGGCGACGCTGACAAAGATCACGGGACCGTTCACGCAGCACAGCATGCCATCGCGCGGGGCCGGGGCGCCCCGGGTTTTCCGGGCCGCCGGGGAACCGCCCCCGCGCCGCCCGCCCGGTCGGCGAACGGTCGCCCGGCCGGTCGGCGGACGCTCGGCTGAGCGGTCGGCCGGATGGTCGGCAGGACGGGTGACCCACCCGTGGGCCGCGCGCGTGTCGCCCGCGGCCGGGCCCGTCGCCGGTGGGACGCTGCTGCGCACCAATCAACCGGAAAAGAGTCCTATGGCATCAGACGAGCGGTATGTCTGCTGCCCGGTGTCCGGAGTCCGGTCCCGATGTCCGGTCCCGATCGAGGAGAACGATCGATGGAAGCCGCGTACGACCTGATGGCCCGTCCCCTCACCGACCACTTCGGCGTTCCCGGGGAGCGGATCGCCCCGGACGCGACCTCCGAGGAGCTCGGTACCGACTCCGTCGCCGCGCCGGTGCGGCCGGGGCGGTGAGCGAGCGGGAGGTCGCGGTCACCGGGGTCGGCATGGTGACCCCGGCCGGCATCGGCCGCGAGGCGACCTGGGACGGGCTGTGCGCGGGCGTGGGCCTCGGCGCGCACGACGACGAACTGGCCGGGCTGCCGGTCGACTTCTCCTGCCGGGTGCCCGGCTTCGACGCCGGGGCGCTGGTGGGCCGGCAGGTCGCCTGGCGCAGCGACCGCTTCATCCACCTGGCGCTGGTCGCCGCACGCGAGGCGGTGGCCGACGCCGCGCTGGACCCGGCGATCTGGGACGGCGCCCGGGTGGCGGTCGTCATGGGCGTGGGGGGCAACAGCGCCGACCGCTGGTACCAGGAGTACGAGAACCTGGCCGAGGGTCGCATCGAGGCCATCTCCCCCACCGCTCTGCTGCGTTCGCTGCCCAACATGGCCGCGGGCGAGGTCTCCACGGACCTCCGGGCGCTGGGGCCGTGCCTGACCACGTCCACCGCCTGCGCCTCGGGGGCGACGGCGATCGGCGTCGCCCGGGACATGCTGCGCTCCGGTGCCTGCGACATCGCGATCGCCGGGGGTGCCGAGTGCGCCCGGCTCCCCATGGCGGCGGCCGCCTTCCACCGGATGCGGGCGCTGTCACGGCGCCGCCACGACCCGGCCGGGGCGTCCCGGCCGTTCGACGCCGAGCGCGACGGCTTCGTGCTGGGCGAGGGCGCGGCGATGCTCGTCCTCGAACGGCCGCGGGACGCCCGTGCCCGGGGTGCCCGCGCACGTGGTCTGCTGTCCGGCTACGGTGCCTCCAGCGACGGCCTTCACCCCACCTACCCCGACCCCGACGGCGCCGGCGCCCGGCGGGCGATCGAGGCCGCGCTCGCGGACGCCCGTGCCGGCGTCGAGGAGGTGCACCACGTCACCGCGCACGGCAACGCCTCGCCGGCCGGCGACCGGGTGGAGGCGACCCTGCTGTGCGCGGTGTTCGGCGCTCCGCCACCGGTGACCTCGCTCAAGGGAGTGATCGGTCACTCGCTCGGCGCCGCCGGGGCGATCAACGCCGCCTGTACGGTCCTGGCCCTGGAGCGGCAGCTCGTGCCGCCCACCGCCAATCTCGACCGCCTCGACGACGGGATCGATCTGGACGTGGTGACGAAGGTGCCCCGGCGGCACCGCATGGACGGCGCGATCAGCAACGCGTTCGGCCACGGCGGCCAGAACGCCGTCCTGTTCTTCCGGTCCGCGTGACGCCCCCCGGGGAGCTCGACGCGGCGGCCCTGACACCGGGTTCCCTCGGTGCCGGGGCGCCCGCGCGCACCGGTGGGCCCGCGGCCGGCCGGCTCGGGCGGGCACGCCCGTGGCTGGTCCCGGCGGCGGCCGCCCTGCTCACGCTGCTGCTGGCGGCGGTGGGCGCGGGCACCTCCGGACGGCTGGCCAACGGCGGCTACTTCGCCTCGGGGACGGAGTCGGCGCGCGCCGACCGGCTGCTGGCCGACCGCTTCGGCGCCGGCGCCCCCGATCTCGTCCTGCTCGTCCGGGCCGAGGGCGGCGTGGACTCGGAGCGGGCCCGGGAGGAGGGGCTGCGACTGACCCGGCGGCTCGCCGACTCCGCCGGAGTGGCGAGCGTCCGCTCGTACTGGACGGGCGAGGACGCGCAGCTGCGCGCCGAGGACGGTACGGCCGCGCTGGTCACGGCCGATCTCGCGGGGGCCGACCGGGACGCGGCCCGCACCGCCGAGACGCTCGTGCCCCGCCTCACGGGCGGCCACGGCGCGCTGACCGTCTCCGCGACCGGGCCCGCGTGGGTGAGCGTGGAGGCGAAGCGCTACAGCGGGGCGGACCTGGTGCGGGCCGAACTGGTGGCGGCCCCCCTGACCCTGCTGCTGCTCGTGCTCGCGCTGCGGTCGCTGGTGGCCGCGCTGGTCCCGCTGCTGATCGGCGCGGTCTCGGTCGTCGGCACGATCGCGGTGCTGCGGCTGCTCACCTACGCGATGCCGGTGTCGGTGTTCGCGATGAACCTCACCAGCGCCCTGGGGTTCGGGCTGGCCGTGGACTACGGCCTGTTCCTCGTCACCCGCTACCGGGAGGAGCTACGGGACGGGCGTCCCGTCGAGGCCGCCGTGCGGCGCACGGCGCGCCGGGCGGGGCGTACGGTCCTGGTCTCCGCCTGCGCGGTGGCGCTGTCGATGTCGGCGCTGTTGGTGCTGCCGCTGTCCTTCCTGCGGTCGATGGCCTGCGCGGGCATGGCCGTCGCGCTGTTCTCGGCGGCCGCGGCGACGGTGCTCGTGCCGCCCGTGCTCGCCCTCCTCGGCACCCGGATCGACCGCTGGGACCCGCTGCGCGCCCTGCGCCGGGGCCGGGCGGCGGGGCCGCCACGCCCGGACAGCCCGTTCTGGCGGCGGGTCGCGGGCACGGTGACCAGGCGGCCGCTGTGGTTCGGCCTGGCCTGCGCGGCGGTCCTGCTGCTGATGGCGTCGCCCTTCGCCCACGTGCGCTTCGGCCTGTCCGACGACCGGGTGCTGCCCGCCGGCTCCGAGGCGCACCGCACCGCCGACGCGATCCGCGCGGGCTTCGCCGCCCCCGCCGACCGCGCCCTCGCGATCGTGCTGCCGGACGTGGACCCCGCACGGGACGCCGCGGCCCTGTGGGCGTACGAGCGCGACGTGTCGGACCAGCGGTCGGTGCGCTCGGTGGGCTGGGCGCGGTCCGGGGCGGGCGCCGGATCCGGCAAGGGCGCGGTGCTGCTGGTGGCCGGGGCGCGGGAGCCGTACACGCGGGGCGCGCAGGACCTGGTGCGGACGCTGCGGGCCCTGCCGGGCCCGCCGGGCGAGCACCTGGTCACCGGGCGGGCGGCGCTGCTCGCCGACACCAAGGACGCGGTACGGGCCCGGCTGCCGCTGGCGGCGGGCATCGCGGCGGCCGCGACGTGGCTGATGCTGTTCGTGCTCACCGGCAGCGTGGTGCTCCCGCTGAAGGCGCTGCTCATCGGCGCGCTGAGCCTGGGCACGAGCTTCGGGGTGCTGGTGTTCGGCTTCCAGGACGAGCATCTGCGGCCCGTGGTGGGGGACTTCACGTCCACCGGGACGGTGGAGATGACGATGCCGCTGCTGCTGTTCGCCATCGCGTTCGGGCTGGCGATCGACTACGAGATCTTCCTGCTCTCCCGGGTCAGGGAGCACTATCTGCTGACCGGCGACAACCGGGGAGCGGTGGTGGAGGGCGTCGCGCGGACCGGGCGGCTGGTGACGACGGGCGCGCTGGCGGTGGCCGTGGTCACGGGGGCGCTGGTCACCTCCGGGGTGACGCAGCTCAAGCTGCTGGGGACGGGGCTGGCCACGGCGGTGCTCGTCGACGCGGTGCTGGTGCGGGGGGTTCTCGTACCGGCTTATCTGACGGTGGCCGGGCGGCTCAACTGGTGGGCGCCGGGGTGGGTCGCGCGGCTGCACGGGCGGCTCCGTGCGCGGCTCGTGTCGGAGCGGGGGCGCTGAGGCCGGTGGTGCGGGCGGCCCGGGTGGGGCCGGAGGGGGACGGACCCCTCTGGGGGCTGGAATATTTACGGCCCCGGGTCATCGGTCATCCGAACCCGGAAAGCCGCCGCAAATATCCCTCACGCCCCCTGCCGGGGCCCATCCCCCTCCGGCCCCACCCGGGCCTCACCTTCATGTGGGCGCCGGGTGCGGCTGCCTCGACGCGTCAGATCGTCTGTGCGTCTATCACGAAGCGGTACCTCACGTCGCTGGTCAGGACCCTTTCGTACGCCTCGTTGATCCGGTCCGCGCCGATCACCTCGATGTCGGCGCCGATGCCGTGCCCGGCGCAGAAGTCGAGCATCTCCTGGGTCTCCCGGATGCCGCCGATCATCGACCCGGCGAGGGTGCGGCGCCGGCGGAAGAGGGAACCGGAGACGACCGGCAGCGGGTTCTCGGGGGCGCCGAGCTGGACCATGACGCCGTCGGTGCGCAGCAGGCCCAGGAAGGCGTTGAGGTCCAGGTCGGCCGAGACGGTGTTGAGGATCAGGTCGAAGCCGTCCGCCAGGGCCTCGAAGGTGGCCGGGTCGGACGTGGCGTGGTAGTGATCGGCGCCCAGGCGCAGGCCGTCGTCCTTCTTGCGGAGGGACTGGCTGAGGACGGTCACCTCGGCGCCCATCGCGTGGGCGATCTTCACGGCCATGTGGCCCAGGCCGCCCAGGCCGATGACGGCGACCTTCTTCCCGGGGCCGGCCTGCCAGTGGGCGAGGGGCGAGTAGACGGTGATGCCCGCGCACAGCAGGGGCGCGGCGGCGTCCAGGGGGATGCCGTCGGGTACGCGCAGGACGTAGTTCTCGTCGACGACGATGTGTGTGGAGTAGCCGCCCTGGGTGAACTCGCCGTCGCGGCCGGTGGCGGCGTAGGTGCCGACCGGGCCGCTCGCGCCGGTGCAGTACTGCTCCAGGCCGGCCCGGCAGTTGTCGCACTCGCGGCAGGAGTCGACGAAGCAGCCGACGCCGACCCGGTCGCCGGGCGCGTGGCGGGTGACCCCGGCGCCGACGTCGGCGACGACGCCCGCGATCTCGTGGCCGGGCACGATCGGGAACGTCTCGTGCCCCCACTCGCCGCGCACGGTGTGGATGTCGGAGTGGCAGATGCCGGAGTACTTGATCTCGATCAGGACGTCGTGCTCGCCCAGCGCGCGGCGGGTGACGGTGGTGCGCTCCAGCGGCGCCTTGGGAGCGGGGGCCGCGTAAGCGTGGACAGTGGTGTGGGTCATGGGCTCGATCTTGCTGTTCGTTCCGCCCGGTAACCAGGACTCGGCTGAAAGTACGCTTGCGGTTCCTACCACTGGCAGGGTCACCCTCCGTCCGGCGCGCCCCCGCATACTGGTGGGTATGGATCAGCGCACCGAGCTCAGCGAGTTCCTCCGCTCCCGCCGCGCCCGGTTGCGGCCGGAGGACGTCGGGCTGACGCCGTACGGGGGCAGGCGGCGGGTGCCGGGGCTGCGGCGTGAGGAGCTGGCGCAGCTGGCCGGGGTGAGCGTCGCGTACTACACGCGGCTCGAGCAGGGGCACGGGCAGAACGTGTCCGCCTCGGTGCTGGAGGCGATAGCCGGTGCCCTGCGGCTCAGCGATACGGAGCGGGACCACCTCGGTCGTCTGGTCAGGCCCGCCCCGAGCCGCTCGCGCGCCGCGCGCCCGCAGCGCGTCCGGCCCACTCTGCAGCAGCTGCTCGACACCATGGAGGGCGTCCCGGCGTATGTGCTGGGGCGGCGTACGGACGTCATCGCCTGGAACCGGCTGGCCTGCGCGCTGCTCGGCGACTTCCCCGCCGTGCCGCCGCAGCAGCGCAACATGATCCGGCAGCTCTTCCTCGACCCCGCCGCGCGCGAGCTGTACGTGGAGTGGGAGGCCAAGGCGGCCGACCTCGTCGCCTGTCTGCGGCTGGAGGCCGGGCGCCATCCGGACGACCCCAAGCTGGCGGCCCTGGTGGGCGAGCTGTCCGTCAAGAGCGAGGAGTTCCGGCGTCTGTGGGCGGCCCACAACGTGCGGGACAAGGGCCACGGCGTGAAGCGGCTGCTGCATCCCCTGGTGGGCGAGCTGACCGTGGCGTGCGAGACGTTCGTCCTGCCCGCCGATCAGGACCAGGTGCTGGTGACCTATCACGCCGAGCCCGGCTCGCCGTCCGCCGAGTCGCTGCGGCTGCTGGCCAGTTGGACCCTGGAGGCCGCTCCGGCGGAGCATTCGGTTCCCGCGTCGCGACCCGGCGCGTAGTCGACGCGCCGGGTCGCGTCGTCGTCAGGGCAGTTGGGCGCCGGTCGCCTGGAGGGCGGCGGGCACGGGCTGGAAGAACGTCTCGCCGCCGGACGAGCAGTCGCCGCTGCCGCCGGAGGTGAGGCCGAGCGCGGTGTCGCCGTCGAAGAGCGCGCCGCCGCTGTCGCCGGGCTCGGCGCAGACGTTGGTGCCGATCAGGCCGTCGACCTGGCCCTCCGCGTAGTTGACGGTGACGTTGAGGGCGGTGACCTGGCCGTCGTGGACCTGGGTGGTGCTGCCGCTGCGCCGGACGTTCTCGCCGACGCGCGCCTCGCCGGCCTTGGCGATGCTCTGCTGCCCGCCGTTGTAGAGGTCGACGGAGCTGGGGTGCTCCGCGCTGCCGGTGTAGCGCACGAGGGCGTAGTCGTGGCCGGGGAACTCGGCGACCTCGGTGGAGCCGATCGCCCCGCCGATCTGCGAGTCGGACCAGTCGCCCGACGCCTTGCCGCAGTGTCCGGCGGTGAGGAAGTACGGCTGGCCGTCCTTGGTGACGTTGAACCCCAGCGAGCAGCGCACTCCGCTGCCCCAGATGGCGTCGCCGCCGGCGACGAACGGGCGCAGGACGCCCGCGGTCCGTTTGATCGTCGCCTTGTCGCCGAGGTCGGCGACGGCCTCGCGCACCTGGTCCAGGCGGGCGCCCTTGACGGTGCTGTCGACGGTCACGACGAGCTTGTGGAGCTTGGGGTCGACCGCCCAGGCGGTGCCGGGGACGGCGGCGTGGGCGTTCAGTTCCGCTCTGGCGGAGGCCAGTTCGGCGGCGGAGTGGGGGACGGGGGCCGCCTGGGCGCTCTGGAGGGTGAGCGAGGCCGTGGTCAGGGCCACGGCTCCGGCGACGGCCAGGGCGGCACGGCGCCCGGGTATGCTGAGTGGTTCAACTCGTCGACCTCCTGCGAGTGGGGGTGTGCCCGGCGCGCGCACCGCGCGTCCGGGCCCGGAGGATTCGTATTGGCACAGCAGCGACCGCACGTCGCGTGCATGCCAAGAGTTGCCGGACGAGTGTCCCGTCCGGACACGCGGACGCACAAGAAGACATCCGGACGCACACGACCGCTCACGAACGCCCACTCGGCCCGGCTCCGCCGACGGTCCGCCGGGCGAGCGGCAGAGGTCACGCTCACGTGCGCCCGTGCCGGGACACCGTGCGCGGCCCGTGCGCATAACGGACGGTGAGGGCCGCGACTGTCCGGTAACCGCCGTTCCCCTCAGTCGGTCAGCGCCGCCACGGCCGGTTCCGCGTGGATGACGGCTCCCGCGTCGCGCCCGGTGTCCGGCAGGATCTCCGCCAGCCGGAGCCGGGTGTGGCCCTCCCACAGCCGGTTGCCCTGGACCCGGAAGAGGTCCAGGGCCTCGGCGTAGCGCCCGGCGGCCTCCTCCGCCCGCCCGGCGCGCGCCAGCGCCCGGCCCAGGCGGTACAGGCCGACCGCCACCGGATGGCCGGCGCCCCGCCGGCGGTGGACGGCCAGGCACAGCTCGGCCGCCGCGAGGGCACGGTCGGTCCGGCCGAGGGCGAGGTGGGCCTCGGCCAGCGCGCCCGCCACCTCCGCCTCGCCGGCCCGGTCGCCGCATGCCCGGTAGGCCGCCCGCGCCTCGGCCAGCGCTTCGTACACCTCCTCCGGGCAGCCCGTGTGGAGGGCGTAGCGCGCCAGCAGTACCAGGCAGTCCGCCGCGGTCGGCGCGTCCTCGGCCGCTCTGCTCAGGGTGAGCGCCTCCCGGCAGGCGGCGGCGAGCTCCTCGAACCGGCCGGCGCTCGCGTGGACCAGGCCCAGGACGGCGTACGCGCGTCCGGCGCACCGGCCGTCGGCCAGCCGGAGCGCGGCCCGGGCCAGCGCCGACGCCGCCCGGGCCAGCTCCCGCTCGTACGCGCCGTACGCGAGGAGGCCGGCCAGCGCGCGCAGCAGGTCGACGGCGAGGGCGACGTCGTCGGGGCCGGCGTCCGCCGCCGCCTCCGCCGCCGCGAGGAGTTCGGGGGCCTCGGCGAGGAGCCGGTCGCCGGCGGTCCCGGGGACCGTGGCCGCGCGGGCTCTCGCGGCGGCGGACTCCAGGAGCCGTCGCAGGGCGGCCGCCCGCTCCGCCGGGGGCAGCGCCGTCCCGGCGCGCTCCCGGACGAGCAGCCGGAACAGGCAGGGCAGGCGGTAGCGGCCGGGGGCCGGGGACTCCAGGAGGCTGGCGTCCACCAGGGATTCGCACAGCGGCTCGGCCTCCTCCTCCGGGACGCCGAGGAGCGCCGCGGCCGTGTGCGAGGAGAACCCGGGCCCCTCGGCGAGGGCCAGCAGGGCCAGCGCCCGGCGCCGGTGGGCGTCGAGCCGGTCGTAGGCCGGGGCGAGCGCCGCCTCCGCGGACATCCCGGCGGTCCTCAGCTCGGCGAGGCACCGGCCGTCGTCGGCCAGGCGCTCCACGAAGGCGCCGAGCGTCCAGGACGGGCGGGCGGCGAGCCGGGCCGCCGCGATCCGGACCGCGACCGGCAGCCGCCCGCAGGCCTCGACCAGCTCGGCGGCGGCCCGTGGCTCGGCGGCCACGCGGTCCTCGCCGGCGACGCGGGCCAGCAGGGCGTGGGCCTCCCGCGGCGTCAGCGCGCCGAGGTCGGTCAGCCGGGCGTGCGGCAGCCCGGCGGGCTTGGCCCGGCTGGTGAGCAGGACGGCGCAGCCCGGCGGGGCGGGCAGGAACGGCCGGGCCCGGCCGGTGTCCTCCGCGTTGTCCAGGACCATCAGCACCCGCCGGCCGGTCAGCAGGCGGCGCAGCAGCGCGGCGCGCTCGGCCTCGCCGTCGGGCACGGCGGCCGCGGCGACGCCGAGGGCGCCCAGGAACGTGCCGAGCACGGCGGCGGTCGGGGCGGGCCCGCCGTCGGGGTCGCGCAGGTCCGCGTAGAGCCGGCCGTCGGGGAAGTACTCGCGCACCCGGTGGGCGGCGTGCACGGCGAGGACGCTCTTGCCCACGCCGCTCGGGCCGGAGACCACGACGGTCGCCTGTCCGGTGATCAGCGCCGCGCACACCTCCGCGACGGCGGTGGTCCGCCCGGTGAAGTCGGCGAGGTCGCCGGGCAGCCGGGCGGGGCGGACGGTGTCGTGGGGGCTGTCCGCAGCGGTACCGGCGTCGGTGCCGGCGGTCAGCAGCCGGCGGCGGGCTTCGGTGAGCTCCCGGCCGGGTTCGAGGCCCATGTGTTCGGCGAGGACGCGGCGCGTCTCCTCGTACACGGCGAGCGCGTCGGCGCGCCTGCCGCCCTGGTGGAGGGCCAGGATGTGGAGCGCGCTCAGCCGCTCGTGCAGCGGATGCCGGGCGGCCAGGTCCGCCAGCTCGCGGAGGGCGGCGTCGGGGTCGCCGAGCTCGAGGTCGAGTTCGAGGCGCGCCTCGAACGCCATCAGCCGCTGGTCGCAGAGGTGCGCCCGGCGTGCGGGGACGCGGGGCCCGGGGAGGCCGAGCAGCGGCTCGTCGCTCCACAGGGCCAGGGCGGAGCGCAGCAGTTCCCGGGCCTCGCGGGGCCGCCCGGCGGCCCGGGCGCGGGCGGCCGCGGCGACCTGGTCCTGGAAGCGGGCCGCGTCCAGCGCCTCCCGGGGCACCCGCAGGGCGTAGCCGCCGGAGACGGACACCAGGACGCGTGACGGCGCGCCCGGGGCCCGCTCCGGCTCCAGCAGCTTGCGGAGCCGGGAGGCGTAGGTGCGGACGGTGCCCACGGCGCGCGGCGGCGGTTCCCCGCCCCACAGGGCGTCGACGATCTCGGCGGCCGAGGCCGCCCGTCCCTCGCGCAGCAGCAGTTCCGCGAGGAACGTGCGTTGCTGTGGTGAGCCGAGCTCCAGCGCCTCGTCGCCGCGCCAGGCGCGCATCCGGCCCAGCACGGCGAACCGCAGTTCGCCACCGTCCGTTCCGGTCATGTTTCCCCCGTCTCCGTTCATGGGAACGGACGGTAGTCCCGCATGCGTCTACGCGGGATTGACAGGCCATCAACACGCAGGTCAGAGCCGTCGGTGTGGGCCCGGGCCGGTCAGGAGCAGCCGCCACCGCCGCAGCTGGAGCCGGAGGAGCAGCTGTGGCCGCTCGAACAGCTGTGACCGCCCGAGTGCCCGGAGTGCCCGGAGTGGCCGGAACCGCTCGTGCCGCTGTCGCCGCCGGTGTCGAGGACGGCTCCGCCGCAGGAGGAGGCGGACGCCGTGGCGGTCGCGGACGATGTCGTGGCCGAGGAGCCGCGGGAGCGGCTCGTCCGGCTCGTGGCACCGGCCCGGTGGGTCGTACGGGTCGTGGTCGCCTCTATCAGCTGTGCCCTGAGCTTCTTGTCCGGTACGCGGCCGTGCACGGCGACGACCCCCGCCGCCCCGCCGGGGTGCTCCCCGGCGGACTTCCGGCTCCAGGAGGCATCGGTGTTGATCAACCGGATGACGTTCCTGCCGAAGTCGGTGTAGGGGTCGCACGACTTGTGGGGGCCGTACGCCACCCGGGCCAGGACCCCGGCCAGGGCGAGCGCCAGCAGGACGACGCCCAGGGAGCGACAGGCGGCGGGGAAGAGCAGGACGACGCCGGCGACGGCCCCGACGACCAGCCCCGCCCTCTGCGCGCGGGCCACGCGCCACCAGTGGGCCTGCAAGCCTTGGGGCAGCAGCATGTCCAGCTTCTCCAGGGACCGGCTGACCGCGTGGACGACGGGGTCGCGCCGCAGCTCCCGGACCACCGTCCGCAGGGAGTTGCTCCAGCCCGCGCCGCAGTGCTTGAGCAGGGCGCGCTCCACGGCGTTGTGCGCGGTGGCGTCCCTCACGGCCACCCTGCCCTTGCGCACGGTGACGCGCCCGTCGGCGTGCATGGCGGTGATGACGGTGTCGGCGACGCGTTCGACGCCGCCGAGGAGACAGGCCACGCCGAGGAGGTCCGGGAAGTCCTCGGCGCCGGGCGGGACGCGTCGGCCGCGGGCCTGCCGGCGGACGCGCCACAGCAGGACGGAGGGCACGGCGATCAGCGCCGCGCAGCACAGCGTCACCAGAACGGCGTACAGCATGGGATCGATTGCCTTTCGGTCAGCGCGCGAGACGCAGCCGGCGCAGGACGGCGGCCACCCGGCGGCGCGGGCGCCCCGGGGCCGGTGCGGCGGGGCCGGTCCGTTCGGCCAGCCACGCGGTGAGCCGGCGGACCCGGTCCGGGTCGGTCACGGCGCCCGTGCGCAGCAGGTGGCGGGCGAAGTCCAGGGCGTCCCGGCGGTATCCGCCGGTCATGGGACGGCCCCGGGCGTAGCCGAGGAAGAGGTCGCGGAAGTCGTCGCCGAGGATCTCCGCCGGTTCGGGGGCGAGCTTGCGGACGACGCCGAGGCGCTTGGCGAGGAGCGCGCGGCGCTGGACGTCCAGGCGTGCCGGGTCGAAGCCGGGCGGGGGCGGGGCGTCCGCGACGAGCGCGGAGAGGAGGGCGAGCTGGGCCTCGGCGAGCCGTCGCCGGGCGGCGTCGGTGTCCGGGGCGGGGTGTCGCTCGCCGGGTGCGGCGGCATGGGTGATCGGGTCAGCCATGGCAGCGGACGCCTTCGGTGACGGCCCGTATCGCGTCCAGCTCGGCGGCCAGCTCGCCGGCCTCGGGGAAGTCGTCGTCGCGCTCCAGCAGGACGCCGGGCGGGGTGACGCGGTCGCAGAGCTCGGCGAGCACGTCCAGTACGGGCCGGGTGACGGGGTGGGCGTGGCTGTCGTGCCACAGTCCGTCGCGTTCGACGCCGCCCGCGACGTGGACGTAGGCGAGGGCGTCGAGGGGGAGTTCGTCGAGGGCGGTGGCCGGGTCCTCGCCGCGGTTGACGTGGTTGGTGTGGAGGTTGGCGACGTCGACGAGGAGCCGTACGCCGGTGCGCTCGACCAGCTCGGCGAGGAACCGTCCCTCGCCGAGCTCCTCGCCGGGCCAGGCGAGGAGGGCCGCGATGTTCTCCAGCGCGAGCGGTACGGGCAGCACCGACTGGGCGATGCGGACGTTCTCGCAGAGCACGTCGAGGGCGTCCCGGGTGCGGGGCACGGGCAGCAGGTGCCCGGCCTCGATCCGGGGGGCTCCGGCCGGGGTGGCCGGGGCGCCTCCGGCGCGGACGAAGGCGATGTGCTCGCTGACGAGCGGGGCGTCGAGGGCCTCGGCCAGCTCGGCGAGCGCGACGAGCCGGGCCAGGTCGGGCCGGTCGGCGCCGCCCAGGCCCAGGGAGACGCCGTGCGGGACGACGGTCGTCCCCCGGGCGCGCAGCCGCCGGAGCGGGGCGGGGAGGTGGTCGGGGCAGACGTTCTCCGCCACGACCTCCACCCAGTCGATCCCCGGCAGCCGCTCGATGTCCCCGGCGATCTCCGGCCGCCAGCCGACGCCGGTGCCCAGCACCGTGCTCATCCCCACCCCCGTGGCTCCCCCGGGGCGCGGCACGCCCGGTGCGAAGGAGATTCCCCGTCCCGACCTGATGAATCCTTGGTCAGGGAGAGGGTAATCCTTGAAGCGATCTCCGGGGGAGGGTTCCTCCGGATGTCAGGCGACGGGGGTCCCGGCGTCCTCCAGCAGGCCGGGGTGGTGCTTGCGGGCCACGCCGGGGTGGGCGCGCAGCCAGCCCTTGATCTCGTTGCGGCCGTACTCGGCGAAGAGCGGGTTGGCCGCGTCCTGGGTGACGCCGGGCGCCCGGTCCGCGTGCGGGAAGGGCACGGGCTCGATGCGGGCGTCCAGCCGCGGGTTGTAGAAGAACGGGACGGAGAAGCGCTCCCGGTTCCCGGGCGGGCTGACCACGCGGTGGTTGGTGGCCTTGAGGTAGCCGTCGGTGGCGACCTCGAGCAGCTCGCCGAGGTTGATCACGAAGGCGCCCGGCATCGGCGGCACGTCCATGAACTCCCCGTCGGGGCCCTCGACCTGGAGTCCGCCGACCTCGTCCTGCAGGAGCAGGGTCAGGAAGCCGTAGTCCTTGTGGGCGCCCACGCCCTGGCCGGCGCCGTCGGGGGCGCTGCCGGGGTAGCGGACGAGCTTGAGGTGGAGGTGGGGGCGGTCGGCGAAGGCCTGGTCGTAGAAGTCCTCGGGGGCGCCGATGGCGGCCAGCAGCTCGTGCAGCAGCCGCTCGGCGACCGAGCTCAGCCGCTCGACCCAGCGCAGGGCGGCGGTGCGCAGCTCCGGCAGGGCGGCGGGCCACTGATTGGGGCCCTCGAGCCACCAGTAGCCGGGGTCCTCCGGGCCGGGGACGCGGGCGGGGCGCTCGGCGCCGATGTCCAGCTGGTCGCGCCAGTCCTGGCTGCCGCCGGTGCGCTCGTCCCCGATGCGGGTGTAGCCGCGGAAGTGGGGGGAGTTGAGGTTGCCGATGGCGAGGCGGTCGGCCTCGGGGAGGGCGAAGAAGGCGCGCATTGTGCGCATCAGGTCGGCGGTCTCGTCGGCGGTGACGCCGTGGCCGGTCAGGTGGAAGAAGCCGACGTCGCGGGCGGCGGCGTGGAGGGCCTCGTGGAGGCGGGCGCGCTCGTCGGGGCCCGCGGAGGCGGCGGAGAGGTCGATGACCGGAAGCTTGTTCATGAAATGTCCACAGCATGAGGGCCCGGTGAGGCGTCCGGGGATGGCCGGACGACCCGTGCGACGGCGCAGGGTGTGCGGCGGCGACGGGACCGGGGAACGGCTAGGAATAAGAGAAAAGCGAAGAAAGCCAAGAGCGCGGGGAAACACCCGCGGGGCGGCCGCCCGGGAAGCGGGCGGCGCGAAGGCGTGAAGGTCAGCCGGACCGGCGACAGGACATGCTCGTTACACGGACGAAGTCCACGTGGCGGCGTTTGACGAGCGGGTTCACATTCCGAAGGGTATACGCCCCGGGAGGCGATCACGCCGTTGTACGGGCGTGGCACGCGTCACATGCCGTTAACAATCGGCGCCGGCCGTGCCGGGTGGGGCGCCGGGGTGATCACGACCGGGCCGGCCGGCCGCGGCGCTTGTCGACGACCAGGGTCCGCTCGTAGTGGCGCGTCTCCTCGATGTCCCCGGTGTAGGGCCGGACCGCGTCGTGGAAGGGTGGGAAGTGCGGGCCGTGCCGGAAGCCGTGCTCGTGGTCGTCCACCGAGGTCCACTCGATCCGCAGGACGTAGCGCTCCGGGTCCTCGACTCCGCGCGACAGCTCGTACGCCAGGCACTGGGGCGCGGCGTAGAGGTGCTCGGCGGCCGCGGCGTACGCCTTCTCGAAGGCGCCGCGCCGGCCGGGGTCGGCGATGCGGTAGCGGACGTACTCGACGGTCAACGCGGGCCTCCTTCCCGGGCGCCGGCGGAATCGTCCCGGCGTCCGGCGAGCCCGCCCGGACGCGGGCGTGTGGGGGCGCTGTCCGAGCGGGCCGACGGCCGGAGTTCCGCCGCGCCGGGCACGCTACCAGCCGGAACGGCGCGAACTCCGGAAGCCGTGACGCGGGCGGGCGGCGCTTCGGCGGTAAGCCCCGGGCCAAAAGGAGTTGGATACCCCGGAAAGTAAATGACTCGCTGGGGCGAATGAGTGAAACTCCGGAACTTCCCCATTCACTTGCAGTTACTCAGTTCGCTTCCCGGAGGGAAACATCGATCGATCGAAAGGCATTGACGTGCTCAAGAAGGTTCTCGCCACGGCGGCCTTGACCGCCTCGGCGGTCGGCGCCGTCGCCACCCCCGCGATGGCCATCGGCAACGACCAGGACGTCGCGAACGCCAACGGCGCGAAGACCGCGTACGGCGACACGGCGACCGGGGGCGTGGAAAGCCCGCAGATGAGCCTGGTCCAGGGCTCGCTCAACAAGCTCTGCCTGGGCATCGGGAAGGTCGGCATCCAGTCCGTCATCGGGCTGCTCAACATCGGCGTCCAGGACGTGCCGATCCTCACCTCGCAGCAGCAGCAGCAGTGCACGGACAACTCCACGATCAACGACGGCGACGACCCGCTGTCGCACCTGGTCGACGAGATCCCGATCATCTCGGGCAACGGCTCGGGCAACGGCGACGGCTGACGGCCTCGCGATTCCGCGGGAATTCCCCCCGCTCCGGGTGTACGGGCCCCGGGGCGGGGGGATTCTTGTATGTCCGGATGTAGGGAGAAGCGAACCGCCCGGTGTGATCCGGGAATCGAGGAATACGGCGACGCACGTAGGGCCGGCCACCGGCCGGCCCTTGACCATGGGAGGGTCCGCACTCGTGATCGTGATATCGCCGGCGCTCCTGCCCGGCTCCCCCGGCTTCGACGGTTCGGGCATCGACGGTGGTCTCTACACGGAGATCACCCGGGACGCGCGGCACGCGCCGTGGTTGCTCAACGATACGGTCTCCACGTGGTCGGCATTCGGACTGGCGCTGTTCGCCGCGCTGATGCTGACCGCCTGGTGGCTCGCCCGGCGCTCGGACTCCCCGATGATGGCCCGGGCGTTGGCCACTCCCCTGGTGGTGGCGATGGCGTACGGAGTGGACATGGTCGTGAGGGTGGCGGTGCGGGAGGAGCGGCCCTGCCGTTCGATACCGCGGAGCTTCACCCTGGAGTCGTGCCCGGCTCCCGGTGACTGGTCCTTCCCCAGTGGCCACGCGGTGATCGCCTTCGCGACGGCCGCCGCGCTGTGGCTGGTCGAGCGCCGGCTCGGGGCGGTCGCGGCGCTGGCGGCGGCGGCCATGGGCGCCTCGCAGGTGTGGATCGGCGCCCACTACCCGCACGACGTGGCCGCCGGCGCGCTGACGGGCGTGGCGCTCGCGGCGCCCCTGACCGTACTGGCGACCCGGGGGGCGCCCTGGGTGGCGCGGGCCCGCAAGGGCCGGTTGCGGCCGCTGCTGGTGACGGCCGCGTGAGCCGCCGCCGGGCCGTGCCCGTGGCGGCGGTGGTCGCGGCCCTGTCCCTGATCGCGCTGGCCGTCCTGACGGGCCTGGTGTTGGCCGGGGGCGGCGCGCCGTTCGCGGTGGACACGGCGGTGCGGGACATGACCTTGGAGCATCGCGCGGGTCTCGGCCCGGCGGCGAAGGCCCTGACCGCGACGGGCACGGGCGTGGTCCCGTATCTGCTGGCCGGTGTGGCGGGTTGGCTCGCGTCGGGGCGGGCGCTGGGCGTCGTGGCGGCGGAGGCGGTGCTGGGCGCGGGCCAGTTGGCGCGGATCGGGCTGCGCGTCGCCGTGGACCGGCCGCGCCCGCCGGCCGACGGCTGGCTGAGCGCGGCCCACGGGGCGTCCTTCCCCTCGGGCCACGCCACGACCAGCGCGCTGGCGGGCGGGCTGCTCGCCTGGGCGCTGCTGCGCCGGTGCCCGGGCGGGCCCGGCCGGGCGGCGGCGGGCTGCGCGCTGCTGTGGGCGGTGGGGGTCGCGCTCACCCGGGTCGTGCTGGGCGTCCACTGGGCGTCCGACCTCGTGGGCGGCTGGCTGCTGGCCACGGGCTGGCTGGCGCTGACCCTGCCGGCCCTGGCCCGCTTCCTGGAGCGGCCGGCGCGCCCCGTCCGGCCATGGCGGCGGCGCAACCCCCGGATCGGGTGACCCGCCACGGCGGAGTGAATCACCGGCGGGACCGGCGCCTCCTCACCGCCGCTTGACGCATGCTCGAACTTCCGGACGAGAAAGCGCCCTTGGGGGGCCGTGACGGCCCCCTCGCGGGCGCCGTCTTCCGAGCATTCGTCCGGTCCGGCGTCAACGAGGAGGCTCTGTGCGTCATAGCCCGCCCCGCCACCCCCGCCCCCAAGAGGCCTCGTCGTCCGAGCGGTTGCTGTTCGGCGGGCCGCTCCGGCACGACCAGGGCTGGAACAAGCACGAGAACGTCCATCTGGAGTTGTCCCTGTGGTCGATGGCGCTGCGGCTGCCGCGCCTCGTCGGCACCACGATCCGGCTGGCCTCGCGGGCCGATCGCGGCGCGCTGCGCACGGTGGCGGCGGCGGAGCTCGGGCAGGGGGTCAGCCAGGCCGTCGGCCTGATCGCGATCAACCACGTCCTGGCCGCGGTGCTGGCCGCCGGCCCGACCGGGCAGCGGCTGACGGCGGCCCTGCCCGCCCTGCTGGTCGTCGCCGTCACGGGCGTGGTGGGCGCGCTGGCGACGTCGGCGTCCACCTCGGGCACGGGCCGGCTGGAGCCCAAGGTCGAGCGGGTGGCCACGGAGATGTATCTGGAGCGGGTCATCCACGTCGAGCTGGCGGCCATCGAGGACGAGGAGTTCCACCGCCTGCTGGACTCCGCGCAGTACGGGGCGTCGGCGGCCCGCCGCATGATCAAGTACTGCTCGGGGGTCGTCGGGGCGCTGGTCGCGTTCGTCGCGGCCGCCGGGGTGCTGACCGTGCTCCACCCGGTGCTGCTGCCGCTGCTGGCCCTGACGACCGTGCCCCGCGCGTGGGCCTCGTTGCGCATCGCCCGGGCCCGCTACTCCTCGTTCCACCACTGGGTGCAGCACGCGCGGGCGGGGCGGCTGCTGAGCGGGCTGCTGATCCAGACGGAGCCCGCGCCGGAGGTGCGGGTGCACGGCGTCGGCCCGTTCCTCCTGCGGCACTTCCGCAGCATGTCGGAGAGTTCGGAGGCCGAGCAGACCCGGCTCGCGCGCGAGGCCGCGCGCGTCCGGCTGGTCGCCTCGGCGCTGACGGGGACGGCCATCCTCGCCACCTATGCCGCGCTGGGCGGGCTGCTGCTGACCGGGGTGATGCAGCTGTCCGTCGCGGGCACCGCCGTGCTGGCCACGCGCAGCGGCTCGGCGAGCCTGGCCTCCTTGATCCTCCAGGTCAACAGCCTCTACGAGGAGGCGTGTTACGTGCAGGACCTGGAGCGGCTGTGCCAGGAGGCGGCCGAGCGGGCGATCCCGGAGGGCGGGGAGCCCGTGCCGGACAATCCCAAGGAGATCCGGTTCGAGGACGTCACGTTCGGCTACCCGGGCACCGCCGCGCGGCGGCCCGCGCTGGACGGCGTCAGCCTGACGATCCCCCAGGGGAAGATCGTGGCGCTGGTCGGGGAGAACGGCTCGGGCAAGAGCACCCTGGTGAAGCTGCTGGCCGGGCTCTACCGCCCGGACTCGGGGCGGATCCTCTGGGACGGCCGGGACATGGCGGGCCTCGACCGGGCCGGGGTGTTCGCGCGCTTCGCGATGGTCAGCCAGGACTTCCACCGGTGGCCGTTCACCTGCCGGATGAACGTCGCGATCGGGCGCACCGACCACGCCGTGTCCCAGGAGCGGCTGGAGACGGCGGCCCGGTACGCGGGCGCCGACGAGGTGGTGGAGCAGCTGCCGCGCGGCTGGGACACGCTGCTCGCGCGGGGCTACGAGGGCGGGCACCAGCTCTCCGGCGGGCAGTGGCAGCGGCTGGGGATCGCCCGGGCCCGCTACCGGGAGGGGCGGATCCTCATCGTCGACGAGCCCACCTCGGCCCTGGACGCCCGGGCGGAGCTCCAGGTCTTCGAGCAGATCCGGCGGCTCGCGGACGGCGGCCAGACGGTGCTGCTGATCACCCACCGGCTGGCCTCGGTGCGGCACGCCGACGTCATCCACGTCCTGGAGCACGGCAGGCTCCGGGAGAGCGGCACCTTCGAGGAGCTGATGGGCCCGTCCTCGGCGGGCGTCTTCCGCGATCTGTACGAGCTCCAGCGCGGGCAGTTCGCCGAGGACGGTCCGGCGGTGCCCGGCGCCCGAGGCCCGGACGGCATCGCGCGGCGGGCTCCGCGCTGATCCGCGCGCGGGAGGGCGTCCGACCGGGTGCCCGGGGGGTGCCCTCCCGCCCATCCGGGGAGCGCTCCCCGGTTACTGCTACAGTCGGCCGGGTAAACGGGGAACACACCCCACTTTCACTCCGGCCGTCTCCGGACAACGGAAGGGACTCCACCATGTCCACACCCGTTCTCATGGATTACTCCGACCCCGGCGCGGACCTCGCCGCCGACCGCACCGCCGCCTACGCGCGCCTGCGCGAGCTGGGCCCCGTCCACCGGATGCGCACCCCCGACGGCAAGGAGTCCTGGCTGATCGTCGGGTACGACGAGGCCCGCACCGCCCTGGCCGATCCCCGCTTCAGCAACGACCTGCGCAATTCGCCCGACTGGACGGGCGACGGCGGCGTCCCCATCGGCACGAACATGCTCCAGACCGACCCGCCGGACCACACCCGGCTGCGCAGGCTCGTCGCCAAGGAGTTCACCGCCCGCCGCGTCGAGGCCCTGCGGCCCCGGATCCAGGAGATCACCGACCGGCTGCTCGACGGCCTGCCGGCCACCGGCCGCGCCGATCTCGTCGAGTCCTTCGCGCTGCCCCTCCCCCTGACCGTCATCTGCGAACTGCTCGGCGTCCCCGCGGCCGACCGGGCGGACTTCCGCGCCTGGTCGAACGAGATGGTCCAGCTCACCGACATGGCGGCCGCGGCCGCCGCGGCGCAGGCCATGACGGAGTACCTCCACGGCCTCATCGAGGCGAAGCGCCGCTCCCCCGAGGACGACCTGCTCAGCGCCCTGGCGGCGGCCGCCGACGACGGCGACCGCCTCTCCCCCGCCGAACTGCTGGGCATGGCCTTCGTGCTGCTGGTCGCGGGTCACGAGACCACCGTCAACCTGATATCGAGCGCCGTGTACTCCCTGCTGAACCACCCGGCGCAGCTCGCCGAGCTGCGGGCCGACTGGTCGCTGCTGGACGGCGCGATCGAGGAGACCCTGCGTCACCTGGCGCCCGTGGAGCGGGCCTCCTACCGGTTCACCACCGAGCCCGTGGAGATCGGCGGCGTCACCCTGCCCGCCCGCGAGCCCGTCATCGTGATCCTCTCCGCGGCCGGCCGGGACGGCGGCCGCTTCACCGACCCCGACCGCTTCGACATCCACCGGGACGCGCGCGGCCACCTGGCCTTCGGCCACGGGCTCCACCACTGCCTCGGCGCCCCGCTCGCCCGGCTGGAGGCGGCCGTCGCCCTCCGGAGCCTCCTGGAGCGCTGCCCCCGCCTGGCCTTCGACACCGACCGGCCCGAGACGCTGGACTGGCGGCCGAGCCTGGCCCTGCGCGGTCTGGCCGCGCTGCCGGTGCGCTACTAGCCCGCGCGCCCGTCAGCAGTCCAGGGGGTAGGGGACCTTCTCGGTGACGGGGCCGTTGTTGCGGCAGACCTGGTAGCCCTGGGCCTGGAGGTCGCTGACGATGTCGGGCAGGGCGTCGGGGAAGTTGCTGAACAGGTGGCCGAGGACGACGCCGTTGCGCTTCTCCTCCGGTGTGGCGTCGCGGACGCTCGCGCGGATGTCGTCCACGCTGCGCGCGTGGCCCTGGGTCTTCTCCCAGTCGTGGGTGTCGATGGTCCAGTTGCAGATCCGGAAGCCGAGCTCGGCCGCCAGCTCCCGCTCGCGCTCCCCCGCGTCGCCGTACGGCGGCCGCAGGAGGTTGCCGACCACACCGTTGTGGATCTCGTCGTGCAGCTCGTCGTCGTCCAGGCTCGGCAGATGGCGGTGGGTGTAGGAGTGGTTGCCCACCCAGTGGCCCTGTTGCCGGAGCTGCCGGGTGATCTGCGGGTACTGCGCGGCGAACTTGCCGATCAGGAAGAACGCCGCGCGGATGCCCTGCGCCTTCAGCTGGGCGCCGATGCGCACCGACCGCTCGGGGTCGTTGTAGGGCCAGTCGTCCAGCGTCAGCAGGACCCGCCCGGAGGTGTTGCCGCAGCGCTCGCGGTCGTAGACGCCCTCGGGGGCGGGCGGGGCTGCGGGCCGGTCCCGGTGGCCGCTGTCGCCGTCGCGGGCCACCCCGTCGCCGGTGTCGCCGGGGCCGCCCTTGCCCGCCGGGGCGCCCCCCGCGCGGTGGTCGTGACACCAGGCCGGCAGATCGCCGCGGCCGCCCTTGGCGCCCGCCGGCAGCGGTACGCAGTCCTCCTGGTCCTCGTCCACGGCGTGCACGGCGAAGGCCGAGCACGTCACCAGCGCGGAGACCGCGGCGGCCGTCTTCAGCGGAGCCCGCCGGCGCCGCCGGTGGCGCCCACGACCACGCCGGAAGACCTCACCGTATCCGGACATGCTGACTCCTCACGGATGACGGTCCGCCGGCAGACGCGACCCGTCACCTCACCCCGGCATCGACACCGGTTCGATGATCTTGACACCAACCCTCGGGCCGGACGCGCACTCTCGCAACCGCGGCGGCCGGGACGGTTGGGCCGCCCGAGTGGTGGCACCCGGGCCGCCGCGCCGTGCCCGGGCGTCAGCCGCGGGCGGCGGTGATATACGCCAGGCCATGGGCCCCGGCCTCGCCCTTGCTGCCCACGTCCAGGGTGGCGAGCACCTTCGGGGCGGTCAGATCGACCACCGTCACCGTGCTGGACATGACCCCCGAGACATAGCCCGTCCTGCCGTCCGGCGAAGAGGTGACGGTCAGCGGGAAGACCCCGACCTCCACCTGGCCCACGACCTCCAGCGACCCCGGCGCGAAGACGGTCAGCACACCGTTGGTCTGCGCGCCGAGCCTGCCCCCCTCGCCCCGGGCCATCCGCAGCTCGCCGGCGAGCACGGCCCCGGTGACCGTCGTGTGCACCGGGAAGACGACGCCCTCGGTGGGCAGGGTCCGGACGATCCGGCCCGAGGCGGTCTCGATCACCCGGACGCCCGGGTCGGCGGCGGGCCCGGCCCCCGAGAAGTCGCCCTTGGGGGCGGCCACGTAGACGTGCGCGCCGTCCGGCGAGACGGCCAGGCCCTCGCTCCCGGGCACCTCGATCCGCCCGGCGAACTCGCCGCGCTCCAGGTCGAGCACGGAGACGAAGGGCGCCTCCTTGTTGGTGGTGTAGCCCCGGCGGCCGTCCGGGGTGATCTCGACCCAGTGGGGGCCGCCGGCCATCACCGGGATCCTGTCGCGCCGCTCACGGGTCGCCGTGTCGTAGACGATCACGCCGCCCGGCTCGGTGTCGGTGGCCTCCACGCTGACGTAGAGCAGGCCGCGCGCCCGGTCGAGAGCGAGGCCGTGGGGCGCGTGGTCGGGGGCGGTGTCGAGGACGTCGACGACGGCGTGGGTGTCGGCGTCGATGACGGTGATCTGCCGGGCCCGGCCCTCGTTCATACCGTAGTAGCCGTGGACGTAGCTGCTCGCGCAGTACAGCACCCGGCGGTCCGGGTCGAAGCACAGCTCGTGCGGTTCCGCGGGCACGTCGACGACGTCCAGCCGCTCATGGGTGACGGCGTCGAAGAAGGTGATGAAGGACCCGGTCTGGCTGACGACCGCCAGCTGGTCACGGGTGGCGAAGGAGACGTCGGAAGAAGCGGTGTTCCGCTCAGGGGAGTTCATGTCTCGATCCTCACCCCGGAACGGGTCGTGACTCCAGTGCAAGGTTGTCAACCGAGGGTTGCGCCGGACGCACTTGACGTCCCGTCACACCCCCGTCTCACAGCGCGGCCAGCCACCGGGCGTCCAGGACGCCCTCCGCCGCGACGCCCGCCGGGCCCGTGAGGAGCGTGACGGCGGACGCGTCGAGCGCCACCGTCAGCGGCCCCGTGACGTTCTCGACGACCGTGGTCTCCCGGCGGCCGGCGGCGTGCTGGACGGCCGCGGCCGCCGCGCACGCGGCGGCGCCGCCCGGACGGATCTCCCCGACCCCGGGCCGGTAGGCGCGCACGCGCAGACTGCCGCGCGGCAGCACGTTGACGAAGACCATGTCGGCGGACGGCACGAGCACGCCGACGGCCTTCGGGAAGGCGGCGGTGTCCGGCCGCGGCTCCTCGCCGAAGTCCAGGTACGACACGGGGGTGTCGATGACGCACACCAGGTGCAGGGCGCCCAGGGACACGAGCGTGCCGGGGAAGGACTGCCCGTCCGCCGTCACGCCCGCCGTGCCGAGGACGCGCGGGGTGGGCATCTCCACGGTCGTCCGGCCCTTGGCGTCGACGGTGACGCGCTGATCACCCAGGCGGGTGCCGATCCACAGCGCCCCGGGCCCGGCGAGCCCGGCGACCGTCAGATAGCGGGCGACGAACCCGGCGCCGGGGCCGCAGGCCAGGGAGTGCGAGCCGTCGGCGTCCCGGCAGTCCACGAACCACTCGCCGCGCGAACGGGCCGAGCCCTTGCCGGGGTCGGCGGCCGTCAGGCGCAGCAGGCAGTCCCCGCCGAGCCCGGTGCGCGGGTGACACAGTCCCCGGACCGCGTCCTCGGACAGCGCGACCTGATTGCCGGGGTCGAGCAGGAGGAGGAAGCCGTCACCGCCGCAGTGGCCCTTCACATAGCGGGGCCCGGGCTCGACTGTGGGCCGGTGCGCGGTCATCGACCACCTTCCCGGGGGAGGTCCGGGCCCTCCGGCCCCTGGCTACTGCGGCATCGTGCGGCAGTCGCGGCACGGCCCGCAACGCCTTCGCGGGTCTTCTCCGGCGGACTGCCGGGCGACTGCCGGTGGACCGCCGCCGGACCGTGCGGGGCGCGCGGGGGCGGTGCGCCGACGGCCCGGCCCATAGCGGACGTCGGCGAGCGAAGGGGGCATCTTGACCGCTGGGGTGAGCGTCCTACGCTGGAGTGGGCCGGCGACGAGGAGACCCGTAGGCCGGTCGCGGTCGGCCATGCGCCGGCGGGGAAGGGGCCCGAGGGGGAATGACGTTGACGGACGGTGGCCAGGGGCTCGCGTTCGGCCCGCTGCTGCGCCGCTACCGGCTCTCGGCGGGCATGACCCAGCAGGAGCTGGCCGGGGCGTCCACGCTGAGCGTGCGGGCCATCGGCGATCTGGAGCGCGGCAGGACGGGCCGCCCCCAGCGGAAGTCCGTGGAACTCCTGGCGGGGGCGCTGGCCCAGGGGGACGAGGCCGCGCGGCGGCTCGTGGAGGCGGCGAGGGCCGCGCGGCTCGCGCCGGAGCCCGACGGCGCGCCGGAGGAGCGGCCCGACGGCGACGCGGCGACGCACGCCGCGCGGACGGACGGAGGCCGGGGGCCTGGGACGCGCGCCCCCGGCGCACCCGTCTGCGAACTGCCTCCGGACATCCCCGATTTCACGGCCAGGCGGCGCGAACTGCTGGGGATCGAGGGGGCGCTGGCGCCCGAGGGGGTCCGGTGCGGGCAGCGGCTGACGCTCGTCGCCGGGCATCCGGGCGCGGGCAAGACGGCGCTGGCGGTGCGCGCCGCGCACCGGCTGCGCTCCCGGTTCCCGGACGGCCAGCTCTTCGTCCAGCTCTCCCCCGCCGGGCACCCCGCCCTCGGCCCGGACGACGTGGTGCGCCACCTGCTGCGCTCCCTGGGCGACCCGGCGGGCGGGGCGGGCCCGGCGGAGGAGGCGGGCGCGCGGTTGCGCGCCGCGCTGGCCCGCAAGCGGGTGCTGATCGTCCTCGACGACGCGGTCGCGGAGGGGCAGGTGCGCTGCGCCTGCCCGGGGGTGGGCGGTTCGGCGGTGCTCGCGACGTGCCGGCGCCGGCTCTCCGCGCTGCCGGGCGCCGGGCGTGTCGACGTGGGGGCGTTCGACACGGAGGAGTCGCTGGCCTTCCTGGCACGGATGGTGGGCGAGGAGCGGGTGCGCCGGGAGCGCGCGGAGGCGGCGCTGGTGGCGGAGTTGTGCGGCCGGATCCCGCTGGCCCTGCGCGTGGTGGGCTGCCGGCTGCTGGCGCGGCCGCACTGGACGATGCGGACGCTCGTCGACGAGGTCCTCCACGATCCGCGCACCCGGCTGCGGGAGCTGAGCTCGGGCGACCTCACGGTGCGCGCCGCCGTCGCGGCGGCGTTCGGGGTGCTGGACGACCAGACGCGGTGGGCCCTGCGCCGGCTGGCGGCGGCCCGGGCGCCGGGGTTCGGCCTGCGGGGCGCGGCGACGCTGCTGGGGTGCGGGACCGCGCGGACCCACCGGATCCTCGGCGACCTGCTGGACGGCCATCTGCTGGAGGCCCACGACGGGCGGCGGGCGGCGGAGCCGTCGTATGTCGTCCCGCCGGTGATACGGCTGTTCGCGCTGGAGGGGGCGGAGGCGGCCGCCACCGGGACCGTGCCGCTCGTCCGGAGCGGGCCGGCGCGGTCGTAGCCGTTCCGGGGCGGGGCGGGACCGGGCGGTCAGCGGGTGGTGTAGCCGCCGTTGATGAAGAGGGTCTGCCCGTTGAGCCACCAGCCGTCGGTGAGCAGGAACTTCACATACGGCACGATGTCCTCGATCTTCGTCAGCTCGCCGTTCATGGCGGAGGACTTGTGGTACGCGATGGAGTCCTCGGTCTCGGCGGGGTAGAAGAACCCGGTGTCCATGGGCCCGGGGGCGATGTTGTTGACGGAGATGTTGCGCCCGAACAGTTCCTTGGACAGGGCGCGGGTGAAGTGCTCGACGGGGGCCTTGCTGCCCGCGTAGACGGAGTACAGGCCGGTGTAGGCGGCGAGCAGCGAGGTCACGATGGTGACGATCTTCCCGCCGTCCTCCACCCGTTTCGCGGCCTCCTGCATCATGAAGAACGCCGCCTTGGAGTTCACCGCGAACATCTTGTCGTACTCGTCCTCGGTGACCTCGGTCAGCGGCTTCTTGAGGACCATGCCGGCGGTGTTCACCACGCAGTCGACCTTGTCGAAGGCGCCGACGGCCACCTCGAACAGCCCCTCGACCTCGCTGACCCGGGTCAGGTCGGCCTCGTGCACGATCGCCTCGCCGCCCGCCGCCTTCACGGCCTCGGCGGTCTGCTGGGCGCCCTCCTTGGAGGACGGGCTGTTGAAGTGGACGACGACCTTCGCGCCGTCCGCGGCGACCTCCCTGGCGATGAGGCCGCCGAGGTTCTTCGACGCTCCCCCGATGACGACGACCTTGTCCTTGAGCGTACGGCTGGGCATGCGGCCCTCCTCGGCGGGGGCTGACGACAAAGCATGACCACTTTATGGCGGTACATACCGCTTCGCATGCCGGTGTCCGGCGGTACGAGCCCGGAGCTTCCGGACGACGAAGGGCATTAGGCTAGCCTTACCTTATGACTTTGGCGCACGTGGACACCGAGGCGAAACCCGCCGCCGACCAGGCAGTTCCCAGACCGTCCCACGGCCGTCGGCGACTGGCGGCCATCGCCGTCGGACTGTTGTTCGCCGTCCTCGTGCTCGCCGCCCTCTCCCTGTCCGTCGGCGCGGGCGAGGTCGGCCCGGGTGGCGTCCTGGACTACCTCCTCGGCCGGCACGGCGCGCGCGACAACGCGCGCCTCTCCCTGGTCGTGGGCGACCTGCGGATCCCCCGCACCCTCACCGCGCTCCTCGTCGGCGCCGCCCTCGGCACCTCCGGCAGCCTCCTCCAGGCCGTCACCCGCAACCCCCTCGCCGAGACGGGCCTGCTCGGCGTGAACGCCGGCGCCTCGCTCGGCGTCGTGGCCGGCATCGCCTTCCTCGGGGTGCAGAGCGGCCTCGGCCACCTGCTGTGGGCGTTCGGCGGCGCCATCGCCGCCAGCGCGCTGGTCCTGCTCATCGCGGGGCGGCGCGGCGGCGGTTCACCGATGCGGCTGGTCCTGGCCGGCTCCGCGCTGGGCGCCACCTTCGGCGGGCTCACCAGCGTCATCGTCGTCAACTCGGCCGAGACCTACGACCGCTTCCGCTTCTGGGTCCTCGGCTCGCTCGCGGGCGTCGAGGGCTTCGGCAAGCTCACCGGTCTGCTGCCGGTCCTCGCCGTCGGCTTCGTGATCGCCCTGCTCGTCGCCCGCCCGCTGTCCGCCCTGGCGCTCGGCGACGACCTCGCCAAGGGGCTCGGCCACCGGCCCTCCACCATCCGGGTGATCGTCGCGGTGGCCGTCACCCTGCTCACCGCCTCCGCCGTGGCGCTCGTCGGCCCCATCTCCTTCCTCGGCCTCCTCGCGGGCTTCCTCGCCCGCACCCTCACCGGGCCCCGGCTCACCGCCCAGATCGCCTTCGCCGGGCTCATCGGCGCGGGCGTCCTCACCGGCGCCGACGTCCTGGCCCGGGTGGTCTCCCGGCCCTTCGAGGCGCCGGTCTCCGTCATCGTCGCCCTCATCGGCGCCCCCGTCCTCATCGGCATCGTCCGCTCCCGGCGGCTGGGGGCGATGGGCATGACCGACCCCGCCGCACAGGAGGCCGCGCCGCCGCCCAAGCGGCGGTTCGCGGCCCTGCGGCCGACGCGCCGCGACGAGCGGGAGGACAGCCTCGTCCTGCGCGGCGGCGCGCTCTCCGTACTGCTGCCGCGCCGGGCCGCGCTCGCCGCGCTCGCCCTGGCGGCGCTCCTCGTCGCCGCCGTCGTCCTGTCCGCGTACGCGGGCCAGAGCGAGATGGGCCTGGCCCGGACGTTCAACGCCGTCCTCGGCTCGGGCGACCGCTTCGACGTGCTCCTCGTCCAGAAGTTCCGGCTCGGCCGGATCGTCGCCGGGCTCACCGCGGGCGCCGCCCTGGGCCTGGCCGGCTGCCTCACCCAGACCCTCGCCCGCAACCGCCTCGCCACCCCCGAACTCCTGGGCGTCAACGACGGCGCGACGGCGGCCGTCCTCATCTCCACCACCCTCACCGGCACCTTCGGCGCCTGGTGGGCCGGCCCCCTCGGCGCGCTGGTGGCCGTCCTCGTCGTCACCACCGTCTCCGGCGGCCTCGGGCAGCGCGGCTACCGCGTCCTGGTGGTGGGCCTGGCCATGTCCGCCCTCGCCTCCGCCGTCACCCAGGTCGTCCTCACCCGCCGCTCGCTGAACTCGGCGAGCTCCCTGTACGTCTGGACCTCCGGCAGCCTCAACGGGCGCGGCTACTCGGTGGCCACCCCCGTCCTCATCGGCCTGGCCGTCCTCGTACCGCTCGCCCTCGTCGTCGCCCGGCAGCTCAACGTGCTGCGCTTCGACGACTCCACGGCGTCGTCCTTGGGCGTGGCCCCGGCCCGGGTGCGGCTGTTCTGCCTGCTGCTGGCCGTGGCCCTGGCCGGGCTGGCGGTGGGCATCTGCGGTCCGGTCGGCTTCGTGGCGCTCGCCTCACCGGTGATCGCGGGACGGCTGGCGGGGCCGGTGCGGGTGCCGGTGGTGGGGTCGATGCTGACGGGAGCCACGCTCATCGTCGCCGCCGACACGATCGGGCGGATCGTCTTCGACGGGGTCGAGGTGCCGGTGGGCATCGTCACGACCGTTCTCGGCGGACCGTTCCTGCTGTGGGTGCTGCTGGGGCGGTCGGCGGCGGCGCGGGTGTAGGCCTCCGGCGGTTCTTGCCCCAGTCCCGCCTCTTCCCGTAACCGGGGCTCCGCCCCGGGACCCCGGCCCTCAAACGCCGGACGGGCTGAATCCAGCCCCGCCGGCGTTTGAGGCGCGGGGTCTGGGGCGGAGCCCCAGGAAACGGTGAAAGGGCGGGACCGGGGCCTCCTCCTCCCCCCGGCAACCTGCCACCGAAAGGAAGACACGTGGAAACGCAGAGCCCGATACTGCGCGAGCTGGCCGACGACCCCGGCACCGCCGAGGCGTTCTGGAAACGCGTCACAGCCACCGGCACCCCGCTCGTCGAACCGGACCCCGCCGGGGATCCGGCCTGGCGCCTCGTGACCTTCCTCTGGCGCGACGACTCGGCCTCCCATGTCCTCGCCCTGCTCCACACCGTCACGGACAAGGACCGCCACGCCCACGACCTGACCCCGCACCTCATGACCAACGTGCCCGGCACCGACGTGTGGGCCATCAGCCACCGGCTGCGGGCCGATCACCGGGCGTCGTACCAGTTCTCCGTGCACCGCGGCACCCGCGAGGACGCCCTGCGCACCGACCGGCGCAGCTGGCTGCGGGTGCTGGACGAGGCGCTGCCCGACCCGCTCGCCGCCGGGCCCTCGCTCGCGGCCCGTGACGGCCGCAACCCGTCCTCCGTCATGGAACTCCCCGACGCGCCGGCGCAGCCCTGGGCCGCCCCCCGCGACGCCACAGCGCGCGGCACGCGCATCGCGGCGGAAATCGACGGGCGGCGCGTCGGCGTGCACCTCCCCGCCGGGCACGCGGCGGGCGACGGACCGTACTCCGTCGCCGTGCTGCTGGACGGCGAGATGTGGGGCCCGGTGCTGGACTTCGGGGCGACGCTGGACAACCTCCACCACGACGGCCGGATCCCGCCGACCGTGACCCTAATGGTGGAGACCATGGGCCGCGACCGGCGGATGGCCGACCTCAGCTGCAGCGAGGAGTTCGTCGACTGGCTGGCGGACACGCTGCTGCCCTGGGCGGCGCGCGAGTACGGCGTGACGGACGACCCGGCCCGCACCGTCGTGGCGGGGCAGAGCGCGGGCGGCCTCACGGCAGCGTTCGCCGCCTTCCGCAGGCCGGCACGGTTCGGGAACGCGCTGTCGCAGTCGGGCTCCTTCTGGTGGCCGGACGGGACCGAGTTCGACGGCGGCAGCGAGTGGCTGACCCGCCAGTTCGCGACGTGCGAAAAGCTGCCCGTCCGTTTCCATCTGGAGGTGGGCCTCCAGGAGTGGATGCTCCTGCCGCAGAACCGCCACCTGCGCAACGTGCTCGAAGCGCGCGGCTACGACGTGGACTACCGCGAGTTCAACGGCGGCCACGACTACGCCTGCTGGCGCGGCGGGCTCGCCGACGGGCTCGTGGGGTTGCTGGGAAGCTGAACATGGGAAAGCCCCCACGCGTCGCGCGTGGGGGCTTTCGTCGTCACACTGCCACCGGCTCCGGCTCGTCGTCGAAGGGCGGCGGCGACGGCGCCTCCCTCGGCATCCGCAGCGCGCCCAGCGTGCCGAGGGCGACGAGGCCGGCGGTGACCGCGATGGCGGCCCGGTACGGGGCCGGGTCCGTCTCGTGCGTACCGGAGCCGCCCCACGCGGAGATCACTGCGGCGACGGCGGCGATGCCGAGCGCGCCGCCCAGCGTCCGCACGATGGTGAAGAGCGCCATCGCCTGACCCATGGCCGGCGGCGGTACGTCCGCGAACCCGGCGATCTGGACGGTCAGTACGGCCGTCCCCAGCACCAGGCCCACGCAGAACATCAGCGCCCGTACGGCCCACGCGTTCTCGGCCACGCCCGGCACGGCCAGCGCGCCGAAGACGGCCGTGGCCAGGACCAGGGCGGGCACGGCGAGCCACCGGGGCCCGAGCCGGGGCAGCAGCCGGTCGGCGATCTGGGAGGCCAGCATCAGGCCGAGCGCCTCCGGGAAGACACTCAGCCCGGCGTCCAGGGCCGAGGCGCCGAGCGCCGCCTGGTAGAGCAGCGGGAACGCGAAGAGCACGCCCATCAGCCCGGCCGAGGTGACCAGCGCGAGGACCGTGGCGGACGCGAACACCTTGTCGGCGAGCAGCCGCACTTCCAGCAGGGGCGTGCGCGCCCTCAGCAGGTGGACACAGCCCCAGGCCAGCAGGACGAGCCCGAGCGTGCCGGAGACCAGGACGGAGGGCGTGGTCCAGCCGTGCGCGGGGCCGAAGCCCAGCGCGTAGGTGAGCAGGCCCAGCGCCGGGGTGGCCAGCAGGAACCCCGTCAGGTCGAAGGGGCCCTCGGTGCCCTCCACGTGCTCCCGGACGCCGAACAGCCCGAGCAGCACGGCCGCCGCGCCGATCGGCACGTTCACGAAGAACAGCCAGTGCCAGGACAGGTGCTCGGTCAGGAAGCCGCCGAGCGGCGGGCCGAGCGCCGGCATCAGCGCGGTCGGCACGATGAGCACCTTGGACAGCTTCATCCGCTCGTGCGGCGGGAAGGCCCGGAAGAGCAGGGTCATGCCGACGGGCGTCAACAGCCCGCCCGCGACGCCCTGGACGACGCGCGCGAGGACCAGCGTCGGCAGGTCCTGGGCGAGGCCGCAGACGGCGGAGGCCGCCGTGAAGACGGCGAGGGCGCTCAGGAAGACCTTCTTGGTGCCGAAGCGGTCGCCGAGCCAGCCCGCGACGGGCAGGGCGACGGCGAGCGCGACGAGGAAGGCCACCTCGACGGTGTTGGCGGCCGACACCGGTTCGCCGAAGTCCCGGGCGATGGTGAGCAGCGCCGGGTTGACGATGGTGGAGTCGAGCCCGTTCATGCACATCGCCGCCGTGTAGACAACCACGACGGCGATGCGCGGGGAGAGGCCCCTCACCGGGCGGAGACCGGGGTCAGGTCGGTCCAGTTCTCGGTGATCCAGTCGGTGGCCGACTGCCGGGCGCAGGGCCCGTGGACGGTCGTCCAGCCCTCGGGCACGGCGGCGAAGCCCGGCCAGAGGCTGTGCTGCCCTTCGGCGTTGACGAGGACCAGGAACTCCCCGTCGCCGTCGAAGGGGTTGGCGGGTGCGTCGCTCATGGGGTCAGTTCTCCAGTTTCCGCAGTCGGTCGGCGATGACGCTCGCGATGTGCGCGATCGGTTCGGGCAGGGTCATGTCCTTGTGCGAGCAGGCGACGTTCGTGTTGTCGATCCGCCCGGTCACATAGGGGGTCCAGGTGTCGGGGGTGAGGGTGTCGTCGATGGTGTCGACGGTGGCCCGGAAGAAGAGCACGTCGCCCTTGAAGACGCGGTGATCGAAGGCGCGCACCAGGTGGTTGGTGTTGAGGTAGGTGCGGTTGAGGGCGTCGAAGGTGGCGTCGTCGAGGCTGGCCAGCGGGGAGCCCTCGCGGCGCAGCACCTCGATGACGTTCGCCAGCTCCAGGGGTCTGCCCGCCAGGCTGTCCGGGCCGTGGCCGCCCATGGTGAGCAGCGCCTCCAGGGCCTCGGCCTGGTCGGGTACGGGCAGCTCGCGGAAGCCCTCGGCGGGGTAGGCGTCGAGGATGGCGAGCAGCTCGACCTCGGCGCCGAGGTCCTGGAGCCGGGTGGCCATGGCCTGGGCGATGATGCCGCCGGTGGACCAGCCCATCAGCCGGTACGGGCCGTCGGGCTGGACCTCGCGGAGCCGGTCGACGTAGTGGGCGGCGAGCTCCTCCAGGGTGGCGGGCAGGGGTTCGGCGGCCGTGGCGGGGCCGACGCCCTGGGCCTGGAGGCCGTAGATCGGCACGTCGGCGGGGAGGTGGCGGATGAGTCCGGCGTAGCACCAGCTGAGGCCGCCGGCGGGGTGGACGCAGTGGAGCGGCGCCTTGTCGCCGTCCTTGGCGGGGCGCAGGGGGAGCAGTACGTCCAGGGCGTCGGTGGTCGCCGCCTGTGCGTCGAGGGCGGTGGCCAGCGCGGCCGGGGTCGGGGCCTGGAAGACCGTGCCGATGCCGGTGTCCGCGCCGAGGGCCTCCTTGACGCGTCCGGCGAGGCGCACGGCGAGCAGCGAATGGCCGCCCAGGTCGAAGAAGTTGTCGTCCACGCCGACGCGGGGCAGGCCCAGGACGTCGGCGAAGATCGCGCAGAGCTGTTCCTCGCGGGGGCCGCGCGGGGCGCGTCCCTCGGTGACGGCGGCGGCGAGGTCGGGGGCCGGGAGGGCCTTGCGGTCGAGCTTGCCGTTGGCGGTCAGCGGCAGCCGGTCCAGCAGGACGACGGCGGAGGGGACCATGTGGCCGGGGAGTTCGCCCCGGGTGTGCTCGCGGAGGAGGGCCGGGGTGGTGTCGTGGGCCGGGACGGCGTAGGCGACGAGGCGCTTGTCGCCGGGGGTGTCCTCGCGGACGACGACGGCCGCGTCGGCGACGTCGGGGTGGTCGGCGAGGACGGCCTCGATCTCGCCGAGCTCGATGCGGAAGCCGCGGATCTTCACCTGGTGGTCGGCGCGGCCGAAGTACTCGAGGGTGCCGTCGGGACGGCGGCGGGCGAGGTCGCCGGAGCGGTACATCCGGCTGCCGGACTCGCCGAAGAGGTGGGCGAAGGGGTCGGCGACGAATCGTTCCGCCGTGAGGGCGTGCCGGCCGAGGTAGCCGCGGGCCAGGCCCTCGCCCGCGACGTACATCTCGCCGGTGACGCCGGGCGGCACGGGCGTCAGGTACGGGTCGAGGACGTAGACGCGCAGGTCGGGGATGTTGACGCCGATGGTGCTGGAGGTGCCGGCGGCGGCGCTCGCCCGGTCGAGGGCGATGTACGAGACGTGGACGGTGGTCTCGGTGATGCCGTACATGTTGACGAGCGTCGGCGCGTCGGCCCCCTTTTCACCTGCGGCGGTCCGGTCGTACCAGTCGTCGAGGCGGCCGAGTTCGAGGGCCTCGCCGCCGAAGACGACGTAGCGCAGGGCGAGATCGTGTCCCGGGTTCTCCTTGTCGGCGGCCATGAGCTGGTAGAAGGCGGACGGCGTCTGGTTGAGGACGGTCACGCCCTCGTCGGCGAGGAGGCCGAGGAAGGCCGCCGGGTCGCGGCTGACGAGGTGGGGGACGACGACGAGCCGGCCGCCGTACAGCAGCGCGCCCCACATCTCCCACACCGAGAAGTCGAAGGCGTAGGAGTGGAAGAGGGTCCACACGTCGTTCTCGTCGAAGCCGAACCAGTGGTCGGTGGCGGAGAATAGCCGGGTGACGTTGTGGTGGGTGACGGGCACGCCCTTGGGGCGGCCGGTGGAACCCGAGGTGTAGATGACGTAGGCGGCGTCGCCGGGGCGCTGGGCCCGGGTGCGGTCCGCGTCGGTGAGGTCGTCGGCCGCGTACGCGTCGGCTTCGGTGCCGTCGACGAGGACGACCGGCAGGTCGTGCGCCGGGATCCGGGCGACGGTCGCGGTGTCGGTGACGACGGCGGCGGGGGCGGCGTCGGCGAGCATGTAGGCGAGCCGGTCGGCCGGGTAGTCCGGGTCCATGGGGAGGTAGGCGGCGCCGCACTTGGCGACGGCCAGCAGGCCGGTGACGAGTTCGAGCGAGCGCGGCAGGGCGAGGGCGACGATGGCGCCGGGGCCGATGCCGCGTCCGGCGAGGAGCCGGGCCAGGCGGTTGGCGCGGGCGGACAGCTCGGCGTGGGTGAGGGACGCGCCGTCGCACGTCACGGCCGTGCGGTCGGGGTGGCGGCGGGCGGCGTCCTCGTACAGCTCGACGAGGGTGCGGCGCTCGCGGGCGGCGGGCGCCTCCGGGGCGGCGTTCCACTCGACGAGGGAGCGGTGGAGCTCCGCCCTGTCGAGGAGCGGGAGGCGGCCGACGGGGGTGTCGGGGTCGGTCGCGGCGGCGGTGAGGAGCCTGGTGAGGTGGGTGGAGAGACGTTCCGCCGTGGTGGTGTCGAAGAGGTCGGTGCGGAACTCCAGGAAGCCGGATATCCCGCCGCCGGGCCGCTCGCCGGCGTTGAGGGTGAGGTCGAACTTCGCGGTGCCGGTGGGCACGGCGGTCATCCGCGCGGCGAGGTCCGGGCCCATGGCGAACGCGGTGTCGGGCATCGACTGCCAGGCGAGCATGACCTGGAAGAGGGGGTGCCGGGCCAGTGAGCGGGGCGGGTTGAGCTCCTCGACGAGCCGGTCGAAGGGCAGGCCGGCGTGCTCGTGGGCGGCCAGGGTGGTGGTGCGGACGCGCTCCAGGAGGGCGCGGAAGGTGGGGTCGCCGGAGGTGTCGGTGCGCAGGACGAGGGTGTTGACGAAGAAGCCGACGAGCTCGGCGGTGGTGTCGTCGTCGCGTCCGGCGACGGGGGTGCCCAGCGGGATGTCGGTGCCGCAGCCGTAGCGGGTGAGCAGGGCGGCGAGGGCGGCCTGGACGGCCATGAAGACGCTGGTGCCGCTCGCGCGGGTGAGCGCGGCGAGCGCGGCGTGGGCCTCGGGGCCGAGCTCGAAGGGGACGGTGTCGCCCGCGGTGGAGGCGATGGCGGGGCGCGGCCGGTCGGTGGGGAGTTCGAGCTGGTCGGGCAGGCCGGCGAGGGCCGTCTTCCAGTGGTCGAGCATGCGGACGGCGGCGGGGGTGGGCGCGTCGGCGGTGCCGAGGAGGCGCTGCTGCCAGGCCGTGTGGTCGGTGTACTGGACGGTCAGGGGGGCCGCGCCGGGGGCCCGGCCGGCCGCGCGGGCGGTGTAGGCGGCGGCGAGGTCGCGGGCGAGGGGGGTGGTGGAGGCGCCGTCGCCGGCGATGTGGTGGAGCAGGAGCAGCAGGGTGTGCCGGTCGCCGCCGTCGGTGAAGAGGGTGACGCGCAGCGGGAGTTCTTCCGCCAGGTCGAAGGAGTGGCGCACGGCCTCGGTGAGGTCGGCGTCGAGCGGGGCGACGTGGAGCTCGGGGCGGGCCCGCTCGGGGGTGAGGATCAGTTGGTGGGGCTCGTTGTCGAGGGCCGGGTAGATCGTGCGCAGCGTCTCGTGGCGCTCGGCGAGGTCGGCGAGGGCGAGGCGCAGCGCGTCCTGGTCGACGGGGCCGGTGAGGTCGAGCAGCAGCGGGATGTTGTAGGTGGGGCTGGGGCCTTCGAGGCGGTACATGAACCACAGCCGCTTCTGGGCCGGGGAGAGCGGCATCCGGTCGGTGCGCGGTACGGGTACGAGCGCCGGCCGGTCGGGGTCGGTGTCGCGGTCGCGGACGAGGGCGGCAAGGGCGGCGGGGGTGGGGTTGCGGAAGACGTCGGCGAGGCCGATGGTGTCGTCGCCGAGGGCGTCGCGGACACGGGCGGCGATCCGGCCGGCGAGCAGCGAGTGGCCGCCGAGGGCGAAGAAGTCGGCGTCGGGGGACGGGGGTTCGGGCAGGCCCAGGACGTCCTGGAAGAGACCGGCGACGATCTCCTCCTGGGGGGTGCGGGGGGCGCGGTGGCCGGTGGTGGTGGGCTCGGGGTCGGGCAGGGCCGCCACGTCGAGCTTGTCGTTGGCGGTGCGGGGCAGGGCGTCCAGGATCAGGATCGCGGGGGGCACCATGTGGTCGGGCAGCCGCTCGGCGAGGTGGGCGCGGAGCTCCTCGGGGTCGGGCGCGGCGCCCTCGGTGGGCACGGCGTAGCCGAGGAGGCGCTTGCCGGTGGGGGTGTCGCGGGCGATCACGGCGGCGCGGTCCACGGCGGGGTGACCGGCCAGGACGCTCTGGATCTCGCCGAGTTCGACGCGGAAGCCGCGGATCTTGATCTGGCCGTCGGCGCGGCCGAGGAATTCCAGGGTGCCGTCGGGGCGGCGGCGCACCAGGTCGCCGGTGCGGTACATCCGGGCGCCGGGCTCGCCGTGGAGGGCGCCGAAGGGGTCGGCGGTGAAGCGTTCGGCGGTGAGGTCGGGGCGGCCGAGGTAGCCGGCGGCGAGGCAGGCGCCGGCGAGGTACAGCTCGCCGGTGACGCCGACGGGGGCCGGGCGCAGGGAGTTGTCGAGGACGTAGGCGCGCGAGCCGCGCACGGGCCGGCCGACGGGGGTGCCGTCGTCGTCGGCCAGCCAGTAGTAGGCGTCGACGGTGGTCTCGGTGGGGCCGTAGAGGTTGATGGGGCTCAGGCCCTCGGTGGCGGCGAGGCGGCGCCACAGCGGGTCGGGCACGGTCTCGCCGCCGACGACGACGAGGGCGGGGTGGTGGCGGCCCTCGTCCAGCAGGCCCTCGGCGATGAGTGCCTCGACGTAGGAGGGGGTGGCGTCGAGGTAGTCGACGCGGTGCTGGTGGACGTAGGCGGTGAGGGTGGCGGGGTCGCGGTAGGCGGTGTCGTCCAGGAGGTGGAGCTCGTGGCCGTGGACCATCCAGATGACCGGGTCCCAGGAGGCGTCGAAGGCGAAGGAGGCGCTGTGCGCGATCCGCAGCCGGTCCCGTCCGGTGCGTATCCGGGCGGGGGCGATGTGGTCGGTGCCGTGCCCGGCGTGGAGGTTGGCGAGGGAGGCGTGGGTGACGAGGACGCCCTTGGGGCGGCCGGTGGAGCCCGAGGTGTGGATGACGTAGGCGGGCTGGTGGAGCGCGGGGGCGGCGGGTGCCGTGGTGGGCCGGGCGGCGATCCGGGCGCGGGTGGCCTCGTCGTCGAGGAGGAGGACGGGGACGGTGTGCTCGGGCAGTCCGCGCACGGCGTCGGCGGTGCCGACGATCCGGGCGGGGCGGGTGTCGTCGAGGACGGCGGTGAGGCGCTGCGCGGGGTGGCCGAGGTCGAGGGGCTGGCAGACGCCGCCCGCCTTGAGGACGGCGAAGAGGGCGACGACGGTGTCGGCGCTGCGGGGCAGGGCCAGGGCCACGGCGACGCCGGGGCGGACGCCCGCGTCGGCCAGTTCGTGGGCCAGGCGGTTGGCGGCCGCGTCGAGTTCGGCGAAGGTGAGGGCGGTGGCACCGCTGCGGACGGCGATCGCGTCGGGGGTGCGGGCGGCCTGGGCGGCGAACAGCTCGGGCAGGGTGCGGTCCACGGGCGGCTCGGCGCGGCCGGCGGTGGCCCGGTGGATCTCGTCGGCGTCGAGGAGGTCGATGGTGCCGACGGGCCGCTGGGCGTCCTCCAGCAGCAGGTCGGCGAGGGCGTCGAGGTAGCGGCGCAGTCCGCGCTCGTGCGCGACGAGGGAGTCGGCGTCGTAGCGCGCGGGGTTGGCGTCCAGGCCGAGGCGCAGGGTGCCGTCGGGGCCCGGGGTGACGCCGACGGCCAGGTCGTCGACGGGGCCCGCGGCGAGGTTGCGCACCACGCCGGGCAGACCGGCGAAGTCCAGGTCCTCGTTCTCGAAGGGCTTGATGTTGATCATCGCCCCGAACAGCGGCTGTTGGGGGGAGGTGAGCCCGAGGTCGCGGCGGAGGTCCTCCTGGCGGTAGCGCTGGTGACGGTTGGCGGCCCGCATCTCCAGGACGACGCGGCGGAGGAATCCGGCGCCGGTGTCCTGGGGGCGGACGGCGACGCGCAGCGGCATGACGTTGACCATCATGGCGGGGGTGCGCAGGGCGGTGCTGTTGGTGCGGCTCTTCAGCGGCAGGCCGAGCACGATGTCCTCGGCGCCGGTGACGCGGTGGAGGTAGCCGGCGGTGGCGGCGACGAGCAGTTCGGCCCAGGTGGCCTTCACCGTGCCGGCGGCGGCCGTCAGCCGGGCGAGGGAGCCGGCGGGGAGTTCGGCGGTGTGGCGCAGGACGGTACCGGCGGGGGCGGCGGGGCGGTCGGAGAGCGAGACGGGCTCGGGCCGGTCGGCGAGGCGCTCGCGCCAGTGGGCGCGGTCGGCGGCGTGGCGTTCGCCCGCCAGGTAGGCGGCCTCGTCGTCGAGGAGTTCGCGCAGCGTGCCGAAGGGGTTGGAAGTGGGCTCCGCGCCGGTGGCCAGCGCCGTGTAGACCTCGGCGAGGCGGCGGCCGATGAGGTTCAGGGCGTAGGCGTCGACGGCGAAGTGGTGGACGCGCTGGTACCACCAGTAGCGCTCGTCGGCGAGGCGGATGAGGGCGTGGGTGACGAGGGGGCCCTCGGTGAGGTCGACGGGGCGGGCGAGGTCGGCGGCGGTCCAGGCCGTCGCCTCGGCCTCGGGGTCGGCGGCGGTGCGCAGGTCGAGCCGGTGGAGGGCGGGCGCGGGGGCGGCGAGGCGCTGGGCGGGGGTGGTGCCGTCCCCGGCGGTGGCCAGCAGGGCGAGAGTCTCGGCCTCGGCGGTGGTCCGCTTCAGGGCGCGCTCGAAGAGCTCCTCGTCCAGGGGTCCGGTGATCTCCACCCGGTCGCCGGTGTTGAGAACCGGGTTCGCGGGGTCGAGAGCCTGGGCGTAGAGGATTCCTGACTGCGCGGCGAGGAGCGGCAGTTCGGCGGAGTTCTCGTCCTGGTGGTGACGCATCGCGTGGGGACTCCCGGTTTCTGGCGAACGTTCCTGGTCGCACCGGTAACCCCCGGTGCGTCAGCTTAGGTAAGCCTAAGCTATTTTCTGATCGCTTGTGAGCGTGGGTCCGGCTGCCGAGGACACCGCGCGAAGACGACGACACTGGAGCGGACATGACCGTGGCCGAGGGCCTCAAATCAGCCATACGCGAGCGCGTTCTGGAACGCCGCGAGGGGCTTCTGGCGCTCAGCCGGCGCATTCACGCGCACCCCGAGACGGCCTTCGCCGAGCACCGGGCGGCCGCGTGGTGCGCGGAGGAGCTGCGGGAGCACGGCTTCGCCGTCACCGCCCCCGCCCACGGCCTGGAGACGGCGTTCACGGCGACCGTCGGCTCCGGCCCGGTCACCGTGGCCATCGCCTGCGAGTACGACGCCCTGCCCGGCCTCGGGCACGCCTGCGGCCACAATCTGATCGCTGCGGCGGGTGTCGGCGCGGCGCTGGGACTGGCCCCCTTCGCGGACGAACTGGGCCTGACCGTCCGGGTGCTGGGCACCCCGGCCGAGGAGCGCGGCGCGGGCAAGGCGCTGCTGCTGGAGGCGGGGGCCTTCGAAGGGGTGGACGCCGCGATGATGGTGCACCCCTGCCCGTTCGAGGTGGCCGAGTTCCGCTCGTTCGCGCTGGGCACGCTCTCGGTCGAGTACCGGGGGAAGGCCGCCCATCCCAGCCTCAACGCCCACGAGGGCCGCAACGCCGCCGACGCCCTGACGGTGGCGCAGGTCGCGCTGGGGCTGCTGCGCCAGCAGTTGCCGCCGCAGTGGAAGGTGCACGGGGTGACCACGGGGGCGGGGACGGCGCCCAATCTGATCCCCGACCGGGCGACCGCCGAGTACGAGATCCGCGCGTCGGCCGCCGAGGACCTGAGGTCACTGCGCGAGCGCGTCGAGGCGTGCTTCCGCGCCGGGGCGCTGGCCACCGGCTGCGAGGTGTCGCTGACCCGTCCCGAGCCGGACTACCTGGACTTCCGCACCGACCCCGGCCTGATCGCCCTGTGGACGGCCAACGCCCGGGCGCTGGGACGGCCCGAGCCGCTGTCGAAGGACGCGTTCGCCTGCACGGACATGGGCAACGTCTCGCACGTGGTGCCGTCGATCCACCCGGTGCTGGACATCACGGGCGGCTCGTGCGGCCCGCACGAGCCGGAGTTCGCCGAGGCGGCGGTCTCGCCGGAGGCGGAGCGGGCGATCCTCGACGGCGCGATCGGAATGGCGTGGACGGCCGCCGACTTCGCGGCGGCGCGCCGCGCGTAGCGCGGCGCGTCCTCGAACCCCGGACGGGCCGGCTTTCGCCGGCCCGTCCGGGGTGGTGGCTACTTCTTGAGCGCCTTGGTGATGTCGTCGATGACGACGTCGCTGGCGAGCGGACCGCCGCGGGTGGACCAGACCGAACCGTTCACGGTCACGGCGTGGTTCTTCTTCACCGCGTTCAGGTCCTTGTACGCGGGCTTCTCCTGGACGTCCTTCAGGGCCTTCTCGCCGTCCGAGGTCAGCGTGGAGAGGAACAGCCAGTCGCCGTCGATCTCGCTGATCTTCTCGAGGCTGAGCGCCGGGGTGTGGGCGTTGCCGTCCTTGTCCTGCGTCTTGGGGCGCTTGAGACCCATGTCCAGGGCGACGCCGCTGGCGAACTGCTTCTTCTCCATCCAGCTGGGGCCGTCCGGGTTCCAGCGGACGATGGAGACCTCGGCGCCCTTGTTCTCGCCGAGCTCCTCGCCGGCCTTCTTGGCCTTGGCCTCGTAGTCGGCGATGACCTTGTTGGCCTTGTCCAGGCTGTTGACGGCGTTGGCGACGCCCCGGAAGGACAGCTTCCAGTCGTCGGTCGGCGCCATGGTGACCAGGGTGGCCGGGGTGATCTCGCGGAGCTGCTTGAGGACGTTCTCGTCCTGCAGGTCACCGGCGAGGATCAGGTCGGGCTTGGCGGCGAGGACCTTGTCCATCACCGGCTGGAGCAGATTGCCGACGACGCTGATGCCCTTGACCTTGTCCTCCAGGTAGGCCGGGGGCTTGTTCAGGCCCTGGCCGTTGGTGATGCCCACCGGCTTGACGCCGAGCGCCAGCACCGCGTCCAGGTCCTCCTGGGTGAGGGTGACGACGCGCTTGGGGTGGGCGGGCACCTTGACGGCGGTGCCGGTCGCGTCCTTGATGGTGCGCGTCTCGCCGCCGGACGCCGCCTCGCTCTTCGTCTTGTCCGAGCCCGAACCCGAGTCCGAGTCGGAGCCGCAGCCGGTCAGCAGCAGCGCGGCCGCACCCACAGCGGCGAGAGCCTGCGCCGCGCGGCGCGGGGCGGACTGGAGGAGGCGGTTGGGCGAGGTCATCAGATGCTCCGGGCGTTGGGATACGAGAAGAGGGCGCCGTCCGGGATCACTCCCGCCGGACAACCTGGATATTAGGTTAGCCTTACCTTAAAGTCACCTCGCGGGGCGGGCCCCCTTCCGGCCCCCCTTCACCGCCCGTCTTCCCGCCCGCGCCGCAATCGCACAGCGAAGCGGCCCGCCGGGAACGGCGGGCCGCGGTATCCGTCCGGTGCCGGGAGGCTATTCCTGACGGAGGAACAGCAGCCGGGCGAGCACCCCCGCCCGGCGCGATTCCGGCTGGACCCCGTCCTCCGCGCCCTGGGGCACGTCCGGGCGCTCCTCGACGACGACGGGGGCGGGCTCCGGCTCGGGAGCGGGGCGGTGGGCGCGATAGGCCTCGGCGCGCACATAGGCGCCGAGAGCACGCGCGGCATCGATGCGCATGGCGTCACTCCTGTGTCTGAACTGCCGGCCTGCCGGGACGAGCCCGGGTGTCAGCGACGCCCCGCCCGGCGCGCGCGTCAGCGGCGAGGGTGGGCAGGGCGTGGCTGTGCTCAGCAGCGCAGAACGGAATGCTGCGCGTGGCCCGCGGCGACGGTGTCGCCGGGCGACGTGACCCGGCCGCCGGGGAGCCCCCCGGTCCCCCCGGCGGACGACGCGAAGGCCGGCGGGCAGACGATCCTGCCCGCCGGCCGCCCGACCCTCCCCGGACGTGGCACACGCTGCTCGGGCGCGCAGGCGACGCACTCGTCGGACGAGTCGTCGGACAGTGAGGCGGAGGCGAGGGTCTCCTCACGGACGGAGACGCGCTCCATCCCGGCGGACGCCGACCCGGTCAGCACCAGCAGCAGGGAGGCCAGCACGGCGACCGCCGCCCGCAGCGCGGACTGCGGTACCGCTGTGCGACCCCACATCGACATACACCAAGCGTAGATTCCGGGCCACCCCGGGTGCATTCCGTCGATCGGGTGAGATTACGCGGCTGAGTAGGGAATTCCCGGATATCTCCGGACCGATAAGACGACCGAATGCCCGGACGCGGCCTGGCTGGAAACCCTCCCCTCCCCCGACCGCCTCTCAACTGCCGCTCAACTCACAGGGCATCGCAGGAGTCCTGGGAGATGTCCGCGTTCCCGTACGAGAGGCGAGGAAGATGACCGCACGGTCCTTACGCAGAGCACTGACCGGGTTCGTGATGGCCGCGACGGCCGCCGGCACCCTCACCGCCACGGCCCCCGCCGCGTCCGCCGCGCCCGCCGGAGGGCGCGACCACCGCGCGACCCAGGAGGTGATGGACGCCGAGGTCGCGGCGGGCGTGCCCGGCGTCCTCGGGCAGGCCCGGGAGAGACTTCAGGACAGGACCGTCACCTGGAACGGGTCCTCCGGCGTCGCCGACCTGAACACCGGCCGGCCCCGGCTCCCCGAGGACCGGTTCCGGGTCGGCAGCATCAGCAAGGTCTTCGCCTCGGTCGTCCTCCTCCAGCTGGAGGCCGAGGGCAGGCTGAGCCTCGACGACACCGTGGAGAGCCGGCTGCCGGGCGTCCTGCGCGGCAACGGCGGTCACGACGGCCGCAACGTCACCATCCGCCAGCTGCTCAACCACAGCAGCGGGATCTACAACTACACGGAGGACGAAGGCTTCAAGAAGTACCTCTCCACCGAGTACATGCAGCGCCGCTTCGAGACGCGCACCCCGCGCGAACTCGTGGACGTGGCCCTGCGGCACGAGCCCTACTTCGCGCCCGGCACGGACTTCCACTACTCCAACACCAACTACATCCTCGCCGGGATGATCGTCGAGAAGGTCACCGGGCGCCCCTACGCCACCGAGATCACCCAGCGCGTCATCCGCCGCGCCGGGCTGCGCGCCACCACCTTCCCCGGCACCTCGCCCGCGATGCCCAACCCCCATGGGCGCGCCTACAGCAAGCTCCTCAAAACAGAACCGGACGCGAAGGTCTACGACGTCACCGAGCTCAACCCGTCCTGGGGCGGGGCGGCCGGCGCCATCATCTCCACCACCGGCGACCTCAACCGCTTCTACAACGTGCTGCTCGGCGGCAGGCTCCTGCCCGAGAAACAGCAGCGGGAGCTGCTCACCACCATCCCCATGGGGAAGGACTCGCAGGCCCGCTACGGGCTCGGCATCATGTCGGCCACCCTGTCGTGCGGGGTGACCGTCTGGAGCCACAGCGGCGGCATCCACGGCTCCACCTCCCTGGTGGTCTCCGACGAGAAGGGCGGCCACACCGCCGCGTTCAACTACAACGGCGACTGGCACGCCGACCTGGTCTCCCTGGTACAGGCCGAGTACTGCGGCCCCGCCAAGCCCACCGGTGCCGCGCGCGACACCCTGGACAAGCTCACCGCACCGCGCTGACGCGTACTCCGGATCTCCGGCGCGGGCCGGGGCCGGTGAGGTGTAATACGAGCGGACCGTGCCCGGTTCCCGGGCCCGGTCCGCTCTCTCGACGGAAGGAGCGGCCGTGGAACGACCGGACCGGGAGCGGGAGGAGTCGGCGGCCCGTCAGGCGGCCGCGCAGCTCACCGCGCAGGGCGTCCACGGCGTCGCCCTCGCCTGGGTGGACAACGCGGGCGTCTCCCGCGTCAAGACCGTCCCCACGAGCCGACTCGCGCACGCCGCCCGCTGGGGCGTGGGCATGTCGCCCTGCTTCGACGTCTACCTCGTCGACGACTCCAGCGTCACCAGCCCCCACATCGGCGGCCCCGACGGGGACCTCCGGCTCTTCCCCGACCTCGACCGGCTGACCGTGCTGGCCCCCCGGCCGGGCTGGGCCTGGGCGCCCGTCGACCGCTACGAGCAGCACGGCGGCCCGTACACCGCCTGCCAGCGGCGGTTCGCGCGCCGGGCGACCGAGGCTGCGGCCGCCCGGGGGCTGCGGCCGCGCATGGGGTTCGAGACCGAGTGGGTCGTGGCGCGGGCGGGCGCGGAGGGCCCCGAGCCGGCCTACGCCTGCGCCGGGCCCGCCTACGGGATGGCGCGGGTGACCGAACTGTCCGGCTATCTCGGCGACATCCTCGAAGCCCTCGCCGCCCAGCGCGTCGACGTCCTCCAGCTCCACCCCGAGTACTCGCCGGGGCAGTTCGAGGTGTCGGTCGCCCCGACGGACCCGGTGGGAGCGGCCGATCTCGCCGTGCTCGTCCGGGAGACAATCCGGGCCGTGTCCCTGGACCACGGCCTCGACGCGTTCTTCGGGCCCGTCGTCGTGCCCGGCGGCGTGGGCAACGGCGCCCACCTCCACCTCAGCCTCTGGGAGGACGACCGTCCCCTCTTCTCAGGCGGGGACGGCCCGTACGGCATGACGCGGGAGTGCGAGGCGTTCCTCGCCGGGATCCTCGCGGAGCTCCCGGCGCTGCTGGCCCTGGGCGCGCCGACGCCCGCGAGCTATCTGCGGCTCGCGCCCTCGCGGTGGGCGGGCGCGTTCCAGTGCTGGGGCCTGGAGAACCGGGAGGCCGCGCTGCGCTTCATCACCGGTGCCCCGGACGCCCCCGGGGCGGCCAACGCCGAGGTCAAGTGCTTCGACCCGGCCGCCAACCCCTATCTCGTCGTCGGCGCGGTCCTCACCGCCGGGCTGGCCGGGCTGGACGCCGGGCTCGCCCTGCCGCCGCCGGTGAGCGGCGACCCGGCGGCCACGGGCGTCGCACCGCGCCTGCCCGCCTCGCTCGGCGAGGCGGTGGAGCACTTCGAGCGCTCGGGGCTGCTGCGCGACGCGCTCGGCGACGCCCTGTTCGAGGCCCTCGTGGCCGTCCGCAAGGGAGAGGTACGGCTGTTCGACGGCGTTCCGCCCGAGGAGATCGCGGCGGCCACCCGGGGGCGGTACTGAGATGCCCTCCCCGTCGCTGCCCCCGCTGGTCGACCAGCACTGCCACGGCGTGGTGCGCGGCGACCTCACGGACGCCGCCTTCGAGGCGTGGCTCACCGAGTCGGACGCGGCCGCCGCGCCCGGCACCAGTTTCTTCGACACCCAGCTCGGCTTCGCCGTGCGCCGCTGGTGCCCTCCCCTGCTGGACCTGGAGCCGCACGCCCCGCCCCGCCGCTATCTCGACCGCCGCCGCGAGCTGGGCGCGGCCGAGGCCACCCGGCGGCTGCTGGGGGCGACCGGCATCGGCGCCTATGTGGTGGACACCGGGCTGCCGGGCGACCTGACGACGCCCCAGGAGCTGGCGGCGGCCGGCGGGGGCGTCCCGTGCCATGAGATCGTCCGCCTGGAGTCGCTGACGGAGGGGCTCGCCGACCGCGCCGACGGCACGGCCGCCTTCCTGGACGCCCTGGACGGGGCGGTGGCGGACGCGGCCCGCACGGCCGTGGGCTTCAAGTCGCTGGCCGCCTACCGGCACGGGCTGGACCTCCCGCCCGAACGGCCCCGGCCGGCCGAGGTGCGCGTGGCCGCCGACCGGTGGCTGGTCACCCGGTCCCCCGGCGAGCGGCTGACCGACCCCGTGCTGCTGCGGCACCTGCTGTGGTCGGCCGCCGGCACCGGGCTGCCGCTGCAGATCCACACCGGCTTCGGCGACCCCGACCTGCGGCTGCGCCGCAGCGACCCGCTGCTGCTCACCGACTTCGTCCGGGCGGTGCGCCCCACCGGCTGCACGGTGGTCCTGCTGCACTGCTATCCGTACCACCGCGGCGCCGCCTATCTCGCGGCCGTCTTCCCGCACGTCTACGCCGACGTGGGGCTGGCCCTCACCCACACCGGGGCGCGGGCCGGGGCCGTGCTGGCGGAGATGCTGGAGCTGACGCCGTTCGGCAAGCTGCTGTTCTCGACGGACGCCTACGGGCTGGCGGAGCTCTACGTCGTGGGGGCGGAGCTCTTCCGGCGGGGGCTGGTCCGGCTGGTGACGGAGTGGGTGCGGGAGGGCGCCTGGCCGGCCGGGGACGCGGAGCGGGTCGCGGCCCTGATCGCCGCGGGCAACGCCCGGCGCGTGTACGGCCTGGAAACCGCCGACGGACACCCGGCCACGACCGGGTGACCCCGGCTACGCGCGGGGATCGCCGGGCGTGGTCCTCCTGCGGTAGGCGGTCGTCAGTTCGCGGCCGCATCGGGTTCCCGCCATACGGAGAGGACAATTTCGCTACTCTGGGCGGTCGAGCCGCCGACGCGGGGAGGACCCATGACCACCGGACCGTGGAGCATCGAGCGCATTCGCGACGCTCTCGGCAGCCCCGACCTCTCCCAACGCTTCATCGGCGAGATCGGCCGGGCCCCGGCGCACGAGATGCTGACCGTCTTCGCGAAGTGGCAGGGCATCGCCGAGCGTACGCTCGCCGCCGTCGAGCGTGGCCGGCAGGCGGCGGCCGCCGAGGCGGCGGGCGGCGAGGTCCCCGGCGAGTGGATCGACATCACCCAGAAGGTCCAGGAGGACGCCGCCCTCGTTCGCTCCCACAGGACCCCCTGCGGCTGAGAACCTGGAGCGGTGTACGCGCTCAAGTACGACGCCACGATAGCCGCCGTCTGGGACTCCCTCCCGCCGTCGGTGAGCGCACGGCTCAGCGACGTCCTCGCCTCGGCCTGCACGGACCCGTTCACGGTGACCGTCCCGTACGGCGAGGACGACGGGATCATGCGGATGCTGGTGCTGGACGAGGTCCTCGTCGTCATCTATCTGGGGCACCAGACGAAGACCCTACACATCTATCAGATCGACTATCTGGGCTGACCCGCCCGGGCCAGCCCGGCCAGTACGTCGGCGGCCCGGTCGAGTTCCTCCTCGGTGTTGTAGTAGTGGGGGGAGAGCCGCACCAGCGGGTGGACGTCCCGGCCCTCGGTCCGCGCCTGATCGGGCGAGGTCAGGCTCACATTGATCCCCTGCCGGGCCAGGGCGTCCTTGACCTCGGCGGCGGGCACCCCGGCCACCCGGGCGGTGACGATGGCGCACCGCTCGCGGCCCAGGTCGTGGGTGGTGACGCCCGGCAGCGCGTCGAGCCGCTCCCGCAGCGCGGCGCCCAGGGCCAGGGTCCGTTCGCCGGTCACGGCCGGGCCGAGTTCCAGGGCCTGGCGGACGGCGCTGCCCAGGCCGAGGACGGCGGCGTAGTTCATCTCGAACGTGGTGAACCGCCGGCTCCCCGACTGCCAGACGAAGCCGTCCTTGTCGTCCCAGACGCCCGCGGAGACCTCGCTGACGTGGGGTTCGAGGCGCTCCAGCGCCTCGGTGCGCACCCACAGGAATCCGGTGCCGCGCGGTCCGCGCAGGAACTTCCGGCCGGTGGCGGCGAGCATGTCGCAGCCGATCTCGTGGACGTCGACGGGGAACTGACCGACCGACTGGGTGGCGTCCAGCAGGAACGGCACCCCGGCCCGGCGGGTGATCCGGCCGATGGCGGCGACCGGGTTCACCAGGCCGCCGCCGGTAGGGACGTGGGTGACGCCGACCAGCCGGACCCGCTCGTCGATGAGCTCCTCGAGGGCGGCGGTGTCCAGCCGCCCGTGCTCGTCGTCCGGGACCACGACGACCTCGGCGCCGGTGCGCCGGGCGAGGTGGAGATAGGCCAGCATGTTGCTGCCGTACTCGGCGTGCCCGGTCAGGATCCGGTCGCCGGGGCGGAAGGGGATCGCGTAGCAGGCGGCCTGCCAGGCGTGGGTCGCGTTGTCGAAGAGCGCCACCTCCCCGGCGCGCCCGCCGATGAGCTCGGCGACGGCGGCGGGGACCGCCTCGATGGCCTCCAGCCGCTCGGTCGCGGCCTCGTAGCCGCCGATGCGGGCCTCGAGTTCGAGGTGGGCGGTCACGGTCTCCAGGGTCCGGCGGGAGAGCAGTCCGGCGCCCGCGTTGTTCAGATGGGCGCGGTGGGCGCAGCCGGGGGTGCCGGCGCGCAGTGCGGCGATGTCCATGACGTGCGGTCCTCCTGAGGGAGAAGGGTCGTCCGACCGGTCGACTTCAGCACGGAACCGGGGGTGGCACCAGTACCACCCCGAGAACGGATGGCAGCGGGATCGATCATGTACCTGCCGAACGCGAGCATTGCTGATGTCACCGCACATCGCGCAGGAGGATTCGATGTCCGCATCCGGTAAGCCCCGTCGTCGTACCGCGTCCGCCGTCTCGGGCGCCATAGCGGCCGCCCTGGCCGTCGCCGCCCTTCCGGCGGTCACCGCCCAGGCCGCCGAGGCCCACCCGCGGCCGGCCGCGACGGCGGCCGCGCCGTCCGTGCCGTCCCGCTACGCGGACCAGAAGCTCGACTGGCGGCCGTGCGAGGGCGACCCGTCGCTGGAGTGCGCGACGATGACCGTTCCGCGCGACTGGCACCACCCGGACGCCGGCCCCGACATCACCATCGCCGTCTCCCGGCACAAGGCGGGCGACCCGGCGAAGCGGCGCGGGGTGCTGATGATGGCGGCGGGCGGGCCCGGCGGCCAGGGGCTGCTCAGGCCCGGGGGCTTCGCGAAGTCCTCGCCCTCGGTGGCCGCCGTGTACGACGTGGTCAGCTTCGACCAGCGCGGCGTGGGGCGCAGCACCCACGCCACGTGCCAGACCAAGGAGGAGTTCCCGGCCTTCATGGCCGGTGACTACCGGGACCGCTCCCCCGCCGCGATCCAGGGGGTGCTGGACCGCGCGCGGAAGCTCGTGAACGACTGCCAGGAGCGCAGCGGCGGGCTGCTGCCCTATCTGACCACCGAGCAGACGGCCCGTGACATGGACCTCTACCGCGCGCTGCTGGGCGCGCCGAAGATCTCGTACTACGGTGCCTCGTACGCCACGACGGTCGGCGCCTACTACGCCACGCTCTTCCCCCGGCGCGTCGAGCGCGCCGTGCTGGACAGCAATATCGACTTCGGCAGCTCGATGGAGCGGTGGATGACGGGCCAGCCGAAGAGCTTCCAGCGCCGCTTCGACGAGGACTTCCTGCCGTGGCTGGCCAAGAACGACGGCGTGTACCACTACGGGCGCACGGCCGCCGAGGCGAAGGCGAACTGGGAGCGGCGGCGCGCGGCTCTCCACGACCGCCCGCTGACCGTCGGCTCGGCCGTCCTCGACCCCAATATGTTCGACGCCGGGACGAGCTCGGCGATCTACAAGGCGTCGCGGGGCTTCCCCGCGCTGGCGGGTGCGCTCGCGGCCCTCGACCACTGGGACACCGCGACGCCGCAGGAGAAGGGCCTCGTCGGGCAGCTCTTCGGCCAGTCCCCCGATCCGGGCTTCTTCGCCGAGTACTTCTCGGTCACCTGCAACGACACCCCGTGGAACCGTGACCTCGACCGCTGGATCGCGCGGAGCGCCAAGGACACCGTGAACCTGCCGCTGCTCGGTGCCCGCGAGCTCGCCTACGCTTCCGTCTGCGCGTTCTGGCCGAGGTCGGGCGCGCCCGAGGTGAAGGTGACCGGCGCCGGCCTGCCGGCCACGCTCATGGTCAATTCGACGCACGACCCGGCCACCTACTACGAGGGAGCGCTGCGGGCCCACCGCGCGCTGCGCGGCTCGCGGCTGGTCACCGTCACCGGCGACGGTGACCACGGCCAGTACCAGAACGGCAACGCCTGCGTGGACGCCACCGTCGACGCCTATCTCCTCGACGGGAAGCTGCCCGCCCGGGACACCACCTGCGCCGCCAAGCCGCTGCCCGTGCCGGCCGGCGCGGCCGGATAGCCGCCGTGCCGTATCCGGTCCGGGTGCCCCCTCGTTGAGTCGGCAGGGCGGCGGCAGGAAGGCCGGGAGATGCGCATCCAGATCATCACAGCGGGCACGATGGGCTCGGTCGCCCCCTACACCGGTCTCGGTCACCGGCTGTTCGCCGAGGGCCATGACGTGGAGATCGTCACCCACGCGAAGTTCGCGGACGTGGTGGCCTGCTGCGGGCTGCGGATGCGCGCCCTGGCGGCGGACCCGTTCGAAGACCTGCTGGACGCCCACGCCAGGATGCGGCGCGGCCCGCGGTCGCCGCTGGCCGGTGTGCGGTTCGTCCGGGCCACCGAGCGGGCGGCACTCTCCCTCGTCGACGGCATCCTCACCGGGATCGACCTCAAGGCCGACCTGGTCCTGCTGTCGGCCCTCACGGCACCGCTGGGCCGGGTGGTGGCGGACTACCACGCGCTGCCGAGCATGGGCGTCTTCCTCCAGCCCGACACCCCCACCTCCGCGTTCTCCCCGTGCACGACGGCCTGGCGGCCGCCGGGGCACGCCAACCGGCTGCGCGGCCACGTGGCGAACGCCCTGCTGGACGCGGTCTACTCCGCCGCGAACCGGGAGCTGCACCTCCGGCTCGGCCTGGCCCACCGCGGCACCCACCGGCTGCGCGTGGCGCGGGAGCGCGCCGGCTGGCCGATCTGGCACGGCTTCAGCCCCTCGGTGGTGCCCCGCCCGGCCGACTGGCGGCCCGGGCTGGGCGTGGCGGGCTACTGGTGGCCGCACGAGTGCGCGGACTGGCAGCCTCCGGCGCTGGTCACGGACTTCCTCGCAGCCGGCCCGCCGCCGGTGTTCGTGGGTTTCGGCAGCATGATGCCCGGCGACCCGGGGCGGCTGGCCGGGCTGACGGCCGAGGCGCTGCGCCGGGCGGGGCTGCGGGGGGTGGTGCAGTCCGGCTGGGCCGGGCTGTCCGTGCTGAACGACGACGTCATCACCGTCGGCCCGATGCCCCACGGCTGGCTGATGCCGCGCACGGCGGCCGTGGTGCACCACGCGGGCGCCGGGACGACGGCGGCCGGGCTGCGCGCCGGGGTGCCGGCGGTGCCGGTGCCGGTCCTCACCGACCAGCCGTGGTGGGCCGAGCGGCTGACGCGGCTGGGCGTGAGCCCGGGGGCGCTGCCGTTCGCCCGGCTGACCGCCGACCGGCTGGCCGCCGCCCTGCGCCGGGCCACGGGCGAGCCCCGGTTCGCCCGGCGCGCCACCGAACTGGCGGCCCGGCTGGGGCTGGAGGACGGGGCGGGGGCCGTGGCCCGCGCGGTCGGGGAGCGCGGCCGGTGACGGGCCCGCCGGCACCGACGCCCCCGAAGGCCCCCACGCGACGAGGAGACCCGTGACCCCGCAACCCCGTCCCGCCGGCCTCGCCCCCGAGGCCCCGGCCCCGGGCGCCGAGCGCCCGGCCGCCCGTCCCATGCCCCCGCTGGACGCCTGGATGTACCGGGACCAGAACAGCGGGACGATCTGCCTGACCTGGTGCCTGGTCGCCTGGTTCCAGGGCTCGCCGCCGTCCCTTCCGGAGCTGCGCGGGCGGGTCCAGCGCCGGTGGGGGCACCACGAGCGGCTGTCCCTGACGCCCTGTACGCCCGGTGCCGCGCCGGACGCGTGGCCGCAGTGGACGCCGGGGCCGGACTTCGACCCCGGGCACCACGTCGTCGCGTCCACCGCGCCCGACGGGCTGGAGGCCCGGGCGGCCCAGCTGCTCGCCCAGCCCCTGGGCCCGGCCCGGCCGCCGTGGCAGCTCCATCTGCTGCCCACGGACGAGGGCTTCGCCCTGCTGCTGCGCACCCACCACGCGCTGCTGGACGGGGTGTCGGGCATCACGCTGCTGCGCGCCCTGCTCGACGCGCCGGCGCCGGAGCCGACCGTGCCCGGCCCGCGCGCCCGTCCGGCGCCCGGCCGGACGGATCCTCCCCGCTTCGGGCCGGTCCGCGCGCTGGCGGACCTGCTGCCCCGGGCCCGGCCGCTGCCGTTCCACGGTCCGGTGGACTCCCGGCGGGCGGTGGGCTGGAGCCGGGTGCCGCTCGCCGAGGTGAGCACGGCCCGGGACGCCCTGCCCTCGGGACGCGCGTCGGCCAACGCGGTCTTCCTCGCCGCGACGGCCGGGGCGCTGCGCGCGGCGGGCGCCACCGGGCGGCTGCCGTGGCTGCCGGGGGTCTGCGCGATGGTTCCCGTGGACGTGCGGGACGGCGACGGTCCGGTGGTCCTCGGCAATCACTACGCCACGGTCCGCGTGCCGCTGCCGGCGCACGAGGACCCCCGGCGGCGGCTGGCGGCCGTCGACGGTTTCACCCGGCGGGCGGAGTTCAAGCGCCGGGCGCGGGCCCAGGCGCTCCTGGTGGCGTCGCGGCCCCGGAAGCACGGGCCGCTGGGCGACGCCCTCGGCCGTTACGCGAACTCGTCCCTGTACTCCTCGCTGCTGTGCAGCAGTGTGGCGACCCACGCCGGCGCTCTGGGCCTCGGCCCGTCCCGGCTCGTCGGCGTCGGCGGGCTGCCGCCGCTGGGGCCGGAGCGGGCGCTGGCGGTGACCATGTTCCTCCACGACGCGCACGCGGTGGTGGCCGTGGTCACCGACCACGGCCATCAGGCGCTGGCCGCGCGGCTGCCGTCGCTCATCCGCGAGGAGATCCACGCGATGCGGCCCTGAGCGGTGGATCGTGACCCGTACGGCCGACCCTCCGTTATCAAGCCCTGTACGGCATATGGGCAGTAACGTCCCCCCATTGGCCGTCGTTCCTCTGGTGAAGGCCCCCCACGAACGGAGACCGGCCGTGCCGACGCGTACCGCCCTCTTGGAAGAGGTCATCCCGCTCACTCTCGACGGTTACGCGTACAGCGGCCGGGTCGTCCACCAGCCGGACGCCAGAATCGCGCCCATCGTCTTCGTGGGCGGGGCGTTCCAGTACCAGAACGCCTGGGGGCGGCTGGAGCAGGGTTGTCTGGAGGCGGCCAGCGTCATCACGGTGGACCTCCCCGGCTGGGGCGGCGCGGACCGGCTGCCCGCCCGCTTCGGCTTCGACTTCCTGGCCGAGGCGCTGGACCAGTTGGTGTCCAAGGTGGCCCCGGCGCCCGTCAACGTCCTGGCGACGTCCTACGGCACGGCCGTGGCCTGTGAATGGGCCCGGCGGCACCCCGGGCGGGTCGCGCACCTGGCGCTCGTCGGCACGATGTCCCACCTCACGGCGGGGACCCGGAGCACGGTCGAGCGCACCCTGCGCCTGCTGGCGGAGGAGCGGCACGCGGAGTTCGTGGAGTCCGTACTGGAGGGCATGGCGTGCCTCTCCCCGCGGGTGACGATCTCGCGCCGGGCCACCGTCGTCAGATGCCTGACCCGGGCCCTGCGCGATATGACCCCCGACGACCTCGTCAAGTACCGCGACAACTCCCGGCGCCTGCTGACGCACGCCCGGCTGCCCGGCGGCGGCGCGGTACGGGCCCCGGCGCTGGTCGTCACGGGTGAGCACGACCCCCTGAGTACCCCCGCGCTGGGCCGGGAGGCGGCGGCCCGGCTGCCCGACGCCCGGTTCACCATGCTCCGGGACGCGGACCACCTGGTCCATCTCGAGTGCCCGGCCGCACTCGTCGACCTGGTGCTGCGCTTCTTCTCCGGCGACTCCCTGGACGGGCTGGACTACTGCCACCCGGTCGAATATCTGCGGCGTCCGGCGCGGGGCGCGGCGCGGGGTTCGGTGCCCGCGCCGCGCCCGCCCAAGGAGACGTGAGAAACCCTTCGGCCGGAACCGGTCGGAATCAGTCCTCGTGGGCGCCCTTGGGGAGCTTCCGGAGCGTCATCCTGGTCTTCTCCCCGAAGGCGTAGTCCAGCATTTTCGCGGCGTCCGGATAACGGGCCGCGGCGTCGTTGAGAATGACGCCGACGACGGTGCGGCCCTTTTGCGTGGCGGCGAATACCAGGCAGGGCCCGGCCGCCTGTGTCGTTCCGGTCTTCACTCCGACGACGCCCCGGTAGGAACCGAGGAGTTTGTTGGTGTTGTACCAGGTGTAGAGGCGATTGACGTTCGTCGCCTTCTGCTGGGTGTTCAGCGACCGGACCACCGAGCCGAGCGCCGCGTTCCGCAGCGCGTGCCGGGTGAGCAGGGCGATGTCGTGCGGGGTGCCGTAGTTCGCGCCGGTGCCGGAGATGCCGTCGAACGAGTCGTAGCGGGTGTCGCGCATGCCCAGTTCGCGAGCCTTGGCGTTCATGGCGGCGACGAAGGAGCGGGTGCGCTCCTCCTCCGTGTCCCCGCTGCCGAAGGTGTCGGCGAGGGCGTAGGCGGCGTCGCAGCCGGAGGGCAGCATCAGGGCGTAGAGCAGCTGGCGTACGGTCAGTTCGTCGCCGGTGCGCAGGTCGGCGGTGCTGGCGCCGGTCCGGGCCACGTAGTCGCGGTAGGCCTGCTTGACGGGGACCTCGCGGCCCAGTTCCCCGGCGTGTTCGTCGAGGACGACCACGGCCGTCATGATCTTGGTGGTGCTGGCCATCTGCCGCCGGGTGTCGCCCTCCTTGCTCCACAGCGGGCGGCCCGTGCCGCCGTCGAGCAGATAGGCGCCCTTGGCGCCGATTCCCGCCGGTCCGCCCGCCGCTTCGGCGGTGGCCGCCGGCAGGGCGAGCGCGACGGCCGCGACCGACGCGGTCACGGCCGCTCCCCAGCGGCGCGGCCGTGCCTCGCGTCTCCCATATCGCTGCATAGAGTCTCCAGATTTCCTCGGACGATCGGATCGGGGCGTGCGCATGCTCGCACCCGGTGCCGCGCCGGAGGAAATCCCTTTCACTCTTCAGTGAATACGGTCGGATGATCAGCCGATAGTCGAACGGAAAACCCGATCAGATCGAGCAGAGGCCCTTCGCGTGGTCGACCGTCGCGGTCGCCTGCGAATAGGTCCACTCGGGGTCCAGCAGCTTGTTCTCCAGCTGCTTCGCCGCCTCGGGATTCTCGACGATGTAGCCGAAGTCCTGGAGCCAGGACGGGTAGAGGTTCTTCGAGCCGATGTAGAAGGCGGAGCTGTCCACGGACACCAGCTTGTGGTGGAGGGCGTAGGGGTGGCCCTCGGCCCACTTGGCGCTGTCCGAGCTGCGGAAGGTGGCCAGCTGGAGGTTGGCGCACATGGCGGCCCGGGCCTTGCCCTGATCACCCGTCACCAGGGCGAGGCGGCCGCGGAGGGTGTCGCTGATCTCGGCCAGGGACTTGATCTGCGAGTAGCCGCCGCTGCCGACCGCGCCGCGGTTGGCCGGGTCGCTGACGACGATGCGGACCTTCACACCGGCCGCGAGCTTGGCGGCGAGCTGGTCGTAGAGCCGGATGTCGTAGCGGGCGATGGGCGGGCAGGTGGCGTTGAGGTCCTGCTGGGAGATGACCACGCTGCGCTCGGCGCTGGCCACCAGGGCGCGCAGGGCGCTCTCCTCGGGGTTGACCGTGTCGTAGTCGCGGTCGGCGTTGGTCTTGTCCGGCAGGCCGACGACGCACTTGGTGTCCGGGGCGGTCGGCAGCTGGGGCCGGAACGCCGAGGACGGGTCGGAGTCCTTGATGCCGACGCCCAGACCGCCGACCGCGATCACGGGGACGTTCCCGGTGCGCGCGGCGGGGGCCGGGTTGGCGTCCTTCTCCATCGTCGGCATGCAGTCGCCGCCCGAGGAGGTGAACCAGACGTTGGCGACGTTGCTCTTGTTCCGGCAGGTCCACGTCCACAGCGTGTCCAGGTAGCGGCCCGCCGAGGTGGCGGCCGGGCCGGTGAGGGCCATGTCCACGTCGGTCACCGGGTGTTCCGTGCCGACGTAGTCGCCCTGCCAGCTGTTGATGCCGCCGGCGACGGCCGAGGCGCCGTCCACGACGAGCAGCTTGGAGTGGTTCCACGAGAAGCTGGTCTTGGAGGTGGTCATCGAGGCGACGTTCAGCGTGACACTGTCGGCCGCCTTGCCGAGCCGGGCCTTGAGGTCGTCGCGGTACTTCGACGGCAGGACGTTGATGTGGTAGACCGGCGCGGCGCCGACCAGCACCCGGACCTTCAGCTTGTTCCCGGAGGCGACGGCCGCCTTGAGGCCGGCGGCTATCGCGTCCTGGAACGCGCCGTCGGGGAAGGGCGCGAGGGTGGAGATGTCCACCGTGCGCTTGGCCTGCGAGATGTTCTCCGTGATCTTCGCCAGCAGCCGCTTGGTGCCCGGGCGGTCGGCGCACTTGTCGTCGCCCCAGCAGCCGGGGGTCTGCAGCAGCCAGCCCGCCGGGTCATCGGCGGAGGCGTCGAGCCTGTTGCCCTCGGTGCGCTCCCAGACGTCGCCCTCGAGACCGGGCGAGACCTCGCGCAGCGCCTTCTCCACGGCGTCGAGGTGCGGGGTGGCGGAGGAGGCCGCGAAGGCGGGGGCCGCCGGCAGGGCGGCGAGGGCGACGGCCGAGACCGCCGCGCAGGAGGCGAGACGGTGTAAACGGCGGAGCCGGTGGCGAAGCATTGGTGCGTCCTTCAACAAGTAATGATTCCGTGAACGGAAGGCCAACAGATGGCCAACGGAAGATCAACGCGCAGAAACTATCAGCTCTCCGGACGCGTACATCTCACGTATGACGCGCACTTCGGCCACCCGTCCTCAGAGGTACACGGGACCGCCTCCCGGATGGATTCGCCCCGTGCTCCCCCGGCCATAGCTTCGTGATCACTGGTGTCACGAAGAGAGGCAGACATGTACGGCAAGGCATTCGCGCCCGAGTACCGGGGCGCGCTCGGCGAGCTGTCGGTCAACTCCTCCCTGGAGGAGGTGCTGGCCAGGGCGGTGGAGCAGCGCAGGCGAGCGGAACTGGCCGGATCCGCGCTGGAGTCGGCGCACGCGGGGCTGGCCGTCGCGGAGTCCGCCCGGCGGCTGGGCCGGGTCACCGAGGCCGAGGAGGCATGGAAGGCGAGCTACCGGGCGGCGCGGCGGGCCGGTGACGAGGGCGCCATGGCGTGGGCGGTGTGGAGCGGCGGCACCCTGGCCCGGCAGCGTGGCGAGCTCCCTCTCGCCCGGCGGCTGCTGGCCCTGGCCGCCGGGCTCGCCGAGCGCGGCGGGGACGTCGTGGCCCGGGGCTACTCGCTCGCCGGACTGGCCGAGACCGGCCGGATACAGGGCGACTACCGGGCCGTCGCCGAACTCCACGAGCGGCTCCTGGCGGAGGCCCGGAAGCGGGGCGAGGCCCGGCACACGGTGTGGGCGCTGGAGGGCATCGCGCAGATGCACCGCAACACCGGCGACCACGACAAGGCCCTGGAGATGTTCGAGGAGGCGGCGCGGATAGCGGAGGGCGCCGACGACGCGCGGGGGCACGCCTGGGCGTTGCGCGGAATGGCCGACGTGCTGTCCCTGCGGGGCGGTACGGAACGGGCGCTGGCGCTGCTGTCCCGGGCGGAGACCACCTGCCGGGAGATGAAGCTGGCCGGCGCGCTGGCCTACAACCACAAGATGCGCGGCAACGTGCTCTTCCGGGCGGGCCGGTACGAGGAGGCGCGGGACGTCTACGCCGGTGCCCTGGAGGAGTTCCGGGCCATGTCCGAGCCGCGCGGCGCGGCGCTGGCGGCGCTCGGCCTGGTCAAGGCCCGGGCCCGGCTGGGGCGCGACCTGGCGGAGACGGCGGCCGAGCTGGAGGAGCTGCGGGGCAGGCTGGGCGGGCTGGGGCTGCTGCACGCCCGGGACATGGTCGACAAGGCGTGCGCGGAGCTCGGGGTCGTCCCCGGCCCGGCCGGATCGGAGAGCTGACGTGGCGTCCGTCCACACCCCCCTGCCCCCGGTGTCGCCGGCCGGGGTGCTCGGCCGCTGCCGGGAGCTCGTCGAACCGGCGCTGCGGGAGGCGGTGGGCACCCTTCACCCGTGGCCGCGCCGGATGGCCTCTTTCGCGCTCGGCTGGTGCGAGGCCGACGGCTCCCCGGTCGCGGGCGGCGGTGGCAAGGGCGTCCGTCAGGCGCTCGCGGTGCTGGGCGCCGAGGCGGTGGGCGCGGCCGGGGACGAGGGCGTCGTGGCGGCGGTGGCGGTCGAGCTGGTGCACACGTTCTCGCTGACGCACGACGACGTCATGGACGGTGACGAACGGCGGCGTCACCGGGAGAGCGCGTGGCGGGCGTACGGCACCGGGCCGGCCGTGCTGGCCGGGGACGCGCTGTTCGCGCTCGCCGTCGAGACGCTCGCCCGGCACCGGGGCGGGCACTCCGGGGCGGCGGTGGCGCGGCTGGCCGGGTCGCTGCGCGAGCTCGTGCGGGGTCAGGCCGACGACCTGCTGTTCGAGGAGCGGCCCTGGACGGGTGCGGGGGCGGTGCGCCCGGCGGAGTACGAGGCGATGGCGGCGGGCAAGACCGGTTCCCTGCTGGCCTGCGCCCTGACGCTGGGCCCGGTGCTGGCGGACGCCCCGCCGCCGGTGGTGGAGGCGCTCGGGGAGGCGGGCCGGCAGCTGGGGGCGGCCTTCCAGGCGGTGGACGATCTGCTGGGCATCTGGGGCGATCCGGGCACCACGGGCAAGCCGGTCCACGGCGATCTGGCCCGGGGGAAGAAGACCTTTCCGGTGCTGGCCGCGCTGGCGGCGGACGGCCCGGCCGCCCGCGAGCTCGCCGCGCTCCTCTCCCCCGGCGTCCCGCTGGACGCGGGCTCCGCCCGTCGCGCGGCCCGGCTGGTCGAGGCGGCCGGGGGCCGGGACGCCGCGCTCGCGGAGGCGCGGAGCCGGGTGGCGGCGGCCCGGGAATGCCTGTACGGGGTGCCGCTGGCACCCCGTACGGTGGACGAACTCGTCGCGCTCACCGGGTTCCTGGTGGACCGGCGGCTGTGACGGGGCGCGGGCCGCGCCCGCGGCCCGCGCTCAGGCGTTGCGCAGGACGACGACGCTGCTGGCGGCCTTGTCGTGGAGGCACTGGCGGTAGGGGCTGTCCCACAGGCACCAGAGGATGTTCAGCAGGCCCAGGAGCGGCACGAAGCCCATGAGGTAGCTGCTGAACATGCGCCACAGAGCGCCGCCGTAGGACAGGTTCTGGCCGTCGGAGAGGCGTGCGACGCGGATGCCGCAGATGCGCTTGCCGAAGGTGGACCCCGACTTCGAGAGCATCAGCGGCTCGTAGAGCAGGAACACCGCGATCATGCCGACGATCATCACAAGAGACGCGAGGGGGGCCGCGCCGTCGGCGGTCGCCCTGATCGCGCCACTGATCAGCAACGGGACGATCATGAGAATGACCACGAAGATGCCGTCGAGGATGCGCGCGCCCAGGCGCGCGCCCTGGCCGGCGAGGGCCTGCGGCGGCGGGCCGCCCGCGCCCATCGGGGGCATCGGCGGCGGGTAGTAAGGGGATTGCGGCTGGCCGTAGCCGTAAGGGGGCTGCTGACCGTACGGGGCCTGCTGGCCGTACGGGTTCTGCCCGGCCGGAGGCTGCTGGTAATGACTCACACAACTGATCCAATAGGAGACGCCACCGATCATACAAATCCGTTTCGGGGGGCCGCGGAGATCGATGACAAACGGTTATCCGGAGAACGGCCGCGGATCATCGAATCCCCGGACATTGCCACAGCTTTCGATTGCGACCGCGACTGGCCGTGGCGCGGCTGTTACACAACAGCGGGAAAACCGGCGGGCGCGGATCATACGATCGGATCCTTCTTTCGCGGGCCATTCCCGCGGCACACCCCACACCGACGTCGAGGGGGGATCCGTCGTGTCAGGGCGAATAGCGCGTCGCCGGCTCCTCCGCGTCGCCGGATGCGGCCTGGTCGCCGGGGCGGGCGTGGCGGGGGCCCTCCAGTGGTCGGCGCCGGGGGCGCAACAGGGCGCGCGGCGGGGGCGCTTCGCCGCGCAGCCCGCGAAGGACGGCCCGGCGGAGGCGTTCGTCCACATCATGGCGCACGCCGACGACTCGCTGTACTTCATGAACCCGGAGCTGGAACAGTGCCTGCGCGGCGGGGCTCCGGTGGTGACGGTCTGCATGACCGGCGGCGAGTCCGACGGCCGCAACGCGCTGAGCCTCAGCCCCGGCTACGCCGGACTCCCGGAACGGCGGCCCGACTTCGCCCGCGCGCGGATCAACGGGCTGCGGGAGGCGACCGCTTACATGGTCACCGGTGACTGGCTCAGCCCCTGGCACGTCGAACCGCTGACGCTGCTGCCGGGCTTCCGGGTCGAGTCGCAGACGCTCGTCGCCGCGCCCCGGGTCCAGCTGATCTTCATGGAGCTGGTCGAGGCCCGGGCCCTGCGGGTGCCGCGCCGGGACAGTCTGCGGGGCCTGTGGCTGGGCGCGACGCGTGACCTTCCCACGCTCGTCCCGACCGCGAGCCCGGTGGGCCGGGTCTTCCGTTACACCCGGGAGCAGGTGATCGACTCGCTCGCCGCCGTGCTGGAGCGCCACCGGCCCACCGTCGTCCGGACCCTCGACCCCAACCCCACGCGCCTGCCGCGCCAGCCGCACTACGCCGGCGTCCCTCCCGTGCTCCAGGGCATCGCCACCTACGACCACCAGGACCACACGGCCTCCGCCCACTTCGCGCAGGCGGCCCTGGCCCGGTACTGGGGGCGGGGGCCCGCCCGGCTCACGGCCGTGGACAGCTACCTCGGCTACGAGGTGGCCCTCCTGCCGGACAGTCTCGACGCCGCCACCACCGCCCGCAAGACCACCGTTCTCGACGTCTACGGCTGGGTCGGCGGCCGGAACTGCGGGGATCCGGCGGGGTGCGGCGACCGCAAGGTCGGCGCGCGCTCGAAGGACTCCCGCTGGACGAGCAACCTCCGCCATCGCGCCCCCGGCACCCGGTCCTGGGTGGCGCCGCTGCCGGGCGGGCGGCTCGCGGCCTTCGCGGTCCTCGGCGGCCAGGCGCACTGCTGGACGGAGACCGGGGCGGGCAGCGGCGTCTGGTCCGGGCCGGTGCCCCTCGGCGGCTCGCTGCTGGAGGGCCAGGTGGAGGCGCTGCGGCGCGCGGACGGCACGCTGGGGCTGTTCTCCGTGCGCACCGTGCTGCCGGCGCCCGGTGTCCCCCACCGGCGCGAGGTGGTGACGGCGGCCCAGACCGGCACGGTGTCCGCCGGAGCCCCGTCCTTCGGCCCGTGGCTGTCCCTCGGCGCGCCGGGCAAGGACCCCTCGGGGTCGCTGGAGATGGGCTATCCGGTCGCGGTGACGGGCCGGGACGGCAGGGTGTTCGTCTTCGTGCGGAACCGGTCGGGCGGGGTGAGCTTCCGCTCCACCGACGGCTCCGGCGAGTGGGCGGCGTGGCGGTCCCTGCCGCCGGGCCCCGGGCGGCCCGTGGCCGTCCAGGACGGCCTGGACGCCGCCGTCGACGACGCGGGACGCGTCCACGTCGTCGCGGCCGGCCTCCGGACCGTCCACCACTGGCGGTCCGGGGAGCCGGGCGGGCCGCCGCGCCCGGCCGGGCCGACCCTGCTCCCGGCCGCGACCGGCCCGTTGAGCCTGGTCGCGCTCCCCGGTGGCGGCATGCGCCTGGCCCTGCGCGAACCCGTCACCTCCCGGGTGGTCGTCGCGGATCTGCGGCCGGGCGGCGCGGGCTGGCGGGTCACCGCCCAGTGCGCGCCCATCGGCGGCTACGGCCGGGTGGCGCTGGCGCGGGAGGGCACGGTCACCGTGCTCGCGGCCCGTGACGACGCCGGGCTGGTGCGGCTGTCCGCCGGCTCCGGCCGTCCGGGCCCCTGGCTCGGCGGGGGCGTCCCCCACCGGGGCATGGCCGCGCTCACCCGGGACTCCCGGGGGCGCGTGGTCGCGGTCGTGCTGGGCCCGGACGGACGGCTCGGCAGCGCCCGGGTCAGCGGCACGGGAAGCGCCGCCGTCGCCGACTGGGTCACCCACGACGGCAAGGTCGTGGACGACCTGCTGATGTCCTGAGCGAACCGCGCCCCGAGAGGGGCGCGGAGAACTGCTCGACGAGCCCCCACCGGCGTCCGGCGGGGCGCTCCGTCACTTCTTCTTGATGTCCTGCTGGATGACGCGCTCGACGTTGCGCTCCGCGAGCGCGGTGATGGTCACGAAGGGGTTGACGCCGATGGAGCCCGGGATCAGCGAGCCGTCCGTGACGTAGAGGTTCTCGTAGCCGGAGACGCGGCCGTAGAGGTCGGTGGCCTTGCCCAGGACGGTGCCGCCGAGGGGGTGGTAGCAGAAGTCGTCGGCGAAGGCCTTGAGCCGGGTGCCGAAGAGGTCGTAGCGGTAGATCGTCCCGTTGGCCTTGTTGACGCGGTCGAAGAGCGACTTGGCGGCGGCTACGGCGGGGGCGTTCTGGTCGCGGGTCCAGCGCAGGTTCGCGCGGTCGGCGGCGGCGTCGTAGACGAAGGTGCCGCGCTCGGGGTTCTTGGTGATCGCCAGGTAGAGGCTGACCCAGGTCTCCAGGCCGGCGGGCATCGGGGCGATCTCCGCGAAGACGGGGGCCGCCGGGTTGTTCCAGTCGTCGATGCCCAGGGCGGGGATGGACGACTGCTTGGCGCCCGTGGGGTTCCACATGTGGTTGGCGCGGGCCGTCATGATGTTGCCGTTGGGGCCCCAGCCCTTGCCGATCTCGGAGCTGAGGTCGGGCAGGGCGCCGGTCTCCCGGGCGCGCAGCAGCAGTTCCGTGGTGCCGAGGCTGCCGGCGCCGAGGAACAGATGGCCGCAGGAGATCTCCTTGGCCGCCAGCGTCTTGCCGTAGGCGTCCGTCTCCTCGACGCTCAGGACGTACGAGCCGTCGTTCTGCCGCCGGATGGCCTTGACCTTGTGGAGGGTCCGGATGGTGACCTTGCCGGTGCCGAGGGCGGCGGCGAGATAGGTCTTGTCCAGGCTCATCTTGCCGTGGTTGTTGCCGTAGATGACCTCGGTGGCGAGCGCGGACTTCGGTACCTCCCCGGCGGCCTCGCGGCGCATGTAGTCCCAGTCGTAGACGTTGGGCACGAAGGTGGTGCCCAGGCCCGCCTTGCCGGCCTGGTCGCGGGAGACGCGCGCGAACTTGTACCACTCGGTGTCCTCGAACCACTTCGTGTCGATGTGGTTGACGCGCAGGGTGGAGTTGGCGCGCGGGAAGTACCGGTCGTACATCTCGGCGGCGTCGACCTGGGGCAGCACCTCCTCGAAGTACGAGCGCTTGGGCGTCACGGCCATGCCGCCGTTGACCAGCGAGCCGCCGCCGACGCCGCGGCCCACGTAGACGGACATCTGGTCGTAGTTGACCCGGTCCAGCACGCCGGCGTACGGGGTGATGTCACGGTTGACGACGTCGAGCCAGAGGAACGAGCCGAGCGGGGCCTCGGTGCGCTTCTTGAACCAGCTGGAGCGCTCGTCGGGCTTGAGCATGCCGCTGAAGATCTTGCCGTCCGCGCCCGGCTTGTCCCACTGCTGCCCCATCTCCAGCATCAGGGTCTCCACCCCGGCCTCGCCGAGCCGCAGTGCCGCGACGGCGGCGCCGTAGCCGGTGCCGATCACCACGGCGGGCACGTACGCGCCGCCGTCCCCGGCCCGGCCGGCGGCCTGCGCGCGGGGTGCCGTGGAGATCGTCGTGGCTCCGCTGAGGGCGGCGGCGCTGAGGGCCGCCATGCCGAGCAGACGGCGGCGCGACAGGTGCTGGTTGACTCCCACGTGGACCTGACCTTTCGGAGGCTGGTGAAACCGCTGATGAATCCGGTGCTCAGCCAGTCTGCCCTCGGTTCCGCTCAGGAAAGTCCTAGAAGAATGACCAGACTTCGACAAGGAACTTGCACTTCTTCATAGAAAACGTTCAGAAGCGTTGCTCTCCCCCGAAGCCGATATGTGTGGGACATATGACTCCTGTACGCTCCCGGCCGTCACCGACCTTCCGGAGCGCCCCGTGCAGTTACCACTGGACCCCGCCACCGCCCTCCGCCCGGGCCACGTCCCCGACGCCCTCCACGCCCCCGACGCCTCCTGGCCGACGGCCCTCGCCGCCCCGCCCGCCGGAGCGCTCGACCTCTGGCTGCTCCGGCTCCCCGGACCGTGGCTCGGCGCGGCCGCGCTCGACGAGGCGCCGCTCGACGGCGAGGAGCGCGCACGGGCGGACTCGTTCACCCATCCCTTCGACCGCGCGGGCTATGTGGCGGCGCACTTGACGCTGCGTCGGATCCTGGGGGCGTATCTGGGCGTCGCCCCCGGCGCGGTGGAGCTCACCCGCGAGGCGTGCCCCTGCTGCGGCGGGCCGCACGGCAGGCCGGCCGCGCCCGGCGGGCCCTCGTTCTCCCTGGCGCGCGGCGACGGGCTGGTGCTGATCGGCGTCGCCGCCGCCCCCGTGGGCGTGGCCGCCGAGCGGCTCCCGACCGTGCACACGGTGACCGAGGCCGCCCGCTCCCTCCACCCCGCCGAGCACCACGAGGTGATGGCCGCGCCGGTGGTGCGCCGCCCGGCGGTCCACTCCCGGCTGCGGGTCCGCAAGCGCGCCTACCTCAAGGGCCTGGGTGCGGGCCTGGGCCGCTCCCCCGCCCTCGACTACGTGGGCAACGGCGGCCCGGACACGCCCCCGTGGCCCACCGGCTGGACGATCGTCGACGTACCGGCCGGCCCGTCCTCGGCGGCCGCGGCGGTGCGCGGCGAACTCACGGTCCGCTACGACGTCAGGCGGCTCAGCCCCGAGGGCCTCGCCGCCTGACGTCCGCGAACCGCGCGTCGGCGACCGACTACCGTGCCGCGCCCGCGACTTGACCGCGCGGGCGCGACACGGCGGGGCCGCCGCCGCTACTCCTGATCGCCTGCTGCTACTTCTTGATGGTCCACTCGGCGGTCTCCTTGGCGAAGCCGGAGTCCGGGGTGAAGCTGATGGTCTTGACCTTGGCGTTCTCGGGCATCGAGACGACGACGTAGCCGAGGGCCTTCTGGCCGCCGCTGAGCTTGACCGTGGCGGGCATATTGGCACCGGCGGTGGTGGAGCCGATGGAGTGGGTGTAGGCCTGGCCCGCCTCGTCCGTGACCTTCACGCCGTTGGCCGGGCTGTCGTCGTACACCTCCTTGCCGGTGTTGACGATCTCCAGCTGCGCGGCGACCCAGCGCTTGCCCGCCGAGGGCTTCATGAACTTGTTGTCGCTCTGGGCCGGGTCGGCGAAGTTCTTCAGCGTGACGGCGAGCTGGGCGCCGTTCTTGGCCTTGATGGTGACGGTGTTGCCGACGACCTGACCGCCGTCCTGACCGGCGCCACCCTTGTCGGCACCCTTGTCGGCGCCGCCCTTGCCCGGGTCGGGAGCGACGGCACCCTGGCTGGCGCTGTTGTCGGGCTTGGCGTCGACACCGTCGCTGTTGCAGGCGGTGGCGGTGGCGGCGAGTGCGATGACGATCGCGGCGGTGGAGAGCTGACGACGCATTGGTGTATCCCCCGTGGTGGTTCGGTTTTTGACGTGCACATTCTTACCCGCAGGTCAGAGCCGTTTTCGCCAATCAGGGGGCCTGTGGGCTTCCTGTGACATTCAGGTGATCAAACCGTGGCGGTGCATCCACCGCGACCGGGGACCAATGGGGGCTAACGGATCGGCACGCCCGAGATGGCGCGGGCGATCACCAGGCGCTGGATCTCGCTCGTGCCCTCGAAGACGGAGTAGATCGCGGCGTCCCGGTGCATGCGTTCCACCGGGTAGTCGCGGGTGTAGCCGTTGCCGCCGAGGATCTGCATGGCCTGGGCGGTGACCTGTTTGGCGGTCTCGCCGGCGAAGAGTTTGGACATCGAGCCCTCCGCCGCCGTGAAGGGGCGGCCGGCCGTCGCCATCCAGGAGGCGCGCCAGACCAGCAGGCGGGCCGCGTCGACGCGGGTGCGCATGTCGGCGAGCTGGAAGGCGACGCCCTGGTTGTCGATGATCGGGCGGCCGAACTGGACGCGGGTGCGGGCGTAGTCGAGGGCCACCTCGTAGGCGGCGCGGGCGATGCCGACGGCTTGGGCGCCGACGGCCGGGCGGGACGCCTCGAAGGTGGCCATCGCGGCGTTCCCGCTCCGCCCGCCGCCGTTCGCGCGCTCGTGGGCGCGGGCGAGGCGCTCGTCCAGCCGGTCCTTGCCGCCGAGGAGGCAGTGGCCCGGGACCCGGACGCCTTGGAGGACGACCTCGGCGGTGTGGGAGGCGCGGATGCCGTGCTTGCGGAACTTCTGGCCCTGTGTGAGGCCGGGGGTGCCGGGCGGGACGACGAACGAGGCGTGGCCCCTGGCCCCGAGCTCCGGGTCGACCACGGCGACGACGACGTGGACGTCGGCGATGCCGCCGTTGGTGGCCCACGCCTTGACGCCGTCGATCACCCACTCGTCCTTGGCCTCGTCGTAGCGGGCGCGGGTGCGCATGGCCGAGACGTCGGAGCCCGCGTCGGGTTCGGAGGAGCAGAACGCGGCGATCTTCACATCGTTCGCGTCGCCGTACATCTGCGGCACCCACGTGCCGATCTGCTCGTCCGTGCCGTTGGTGAAGACGCTGACCGCCGCGAGCCCCGTGCCGGTGATCGCGAGACCCAGGCCCGCGTCGCCCCAGAAGAGCTCCTCCATGGCCATGGGGATGCCCAGGCCCGTGGGGTCGAAGAACTGGCGGGCGTAGAAATCGAGGGAGTACAGCCCGATCCTGGCGGCCTCCCGGACCACCGGCCAGGGGAATTCCTCGCGTTCGTCCCACTCCGCGGCCGCGGGTCGCATCACGTCGGCGGCGAAGCCGTGGATCCAGTCCCGGACGGTCTGCTGCTCGTCGCTCAGCTCCGGCTCGAAGGCGGCCATGTCCCCTCCCGGCATGCGCTACTCGCGGTAGCGGCAGTATGTTACCCACGGGTAAAGCCTGTCAACGGACCGCCACCCGAATCCGCTGTGTGGATCGGGTGTTACTTTGCGCAGGCATTTCGAATCACTGGGGCGGGGAGAAACGTCTGATGGAGACCAGTCAGCGAGAAGAGCAGCACAAGGCGGCCGAGCAGCGACGGAAGGAGCTGTTGGAGGCCGCCGACCGGGTGGTGCTGCGGGAGGGACCGGGCGCGTCGATGAACGCCATCGCGGCGGAGGCGGGGATCACCAAGCCCATCCTCTACCGCCACTTCGGCGACAAGGGGGGCCTGTACCGGGCGCTGGCCGTGCGCCACACCGACGCCCTGCTCGCCGGGCTGCGGGCGGCACTCGACGCGCCCACCAACCGGCGCGAGCGGGTGGAGACGACGCTGGACAGCTATCTGGCGGCGATAGAGGCGCGGCCCCAGGTCTACCGCTTCCTGATGCACCCGGCCGACGAGGGCCTCCCCTCCGACCAGGGCTTCGACGTCGGCCGGCACTCGGCGCCGCTGCTGCGGCGCATGGGCGAGGAGCTGGCGCAGGTCATCGTCGAGCGCGTGGACCTCGGCCCGGACGGGGAGGAGCTGGCGCGGGCCTGGGGCCACGGCATCGTCGGCATGATGCACGCCGCCGGCGACTGGTGGCTGCGGGAGCGCCCGTTCCCGCGCGGCCTGCTCGTCCGCCACCTCGCGGACCTGCTGTGGGGCCGCCTGGCCACGTCGGGCGACCGGGCGGACGGCCCGGGGTTCTGACGGGCGTCAGCCCACGCGGTCGAGGGCCGCGGCCCCGGCCGTCGGGGCCTCGCCCGGCGAAGCGGCGGCCGGGGCCGGGGACAGCCCGGCCCGCCGTGCCGCCCGCAGGGCGCGCCACCGCCGGGCCCCCGTGAGGTGGTCGAGGTAGAGGCCGCCGTCCAGGTGGTCGCACTCGTGCTGGAGGCACCGCGCGAAGAAGCCGGTGCCCCGCACCGTGACCGGGGAGCCGTCCAGGCGCACGCCCTCGACGACGGCCTCGTCGAAGCGCGGGGTGCCCGCCTCGATACCCGGCACGGACAGACAGCCCTCGGGGCCGCGGATCACGGGGCCGTCGGTGGCGACGAGCCGGGGGTTGACGATGTGGCCCAGATGGCGGCGGTCCTCGTCGTCGGGACAGTCGTAGACGAAGACGCGCAGCGGCACGCCTATCTGGTTGGCGGCGAGGCCGACGCCGCTCGCCGCGTACATGGTGGCGAACATGTCCTCGACGAGCCGGGCGAGGTCCGTGTCAAAGGCCGTGACCTCCTCGCAGGGTGCCGCGAGACCCCGGTCTCCGAGCAGCCTCATGGGCCGCACACGTCCTGAACTGCCGGGAATGGTGCCTCGTCGCATGGGCCCAAGCGTACGTTCCCCGGGCCGCGGGTTCGGGCCCGCGGCCGGATCTCGATAGGCTGATCCCCGACCGGAGTCTCCTGGCCGGCCCTCGGCACTGAGGGGGCGTTCCACCGGCTGACCAGGAATTTACGGCCCGGCGCCGAACAAGGAGGACTAGGACGATGGCAGGCAACTCGGGGCCGCTGTCGCCGCGGGCCAAGCTCGCCGTGACGGCGGGCAAGGCGGCTGCGGCGGTTTCGCGCGCAGCGGGCCGCGGCAGCGGGTCGGTGATCGGCGGCAAGGTCGCGCTCAAGCTCGACCCCGACCTGCTGGCCCGGCTGGCAACGCACCTGGACGTGGTCCTGGTGTCGGCCACCAACGGCAAGACGACCACGACCCGGCTGATCGCCGAGGCGCTGCGGGCCAGCGGTCCGGTGGTGTCCAACGCGCTGGGCGCGAACATGCCCGCGGGCATCACCTCCGCCCTGGCGGGCGGCTCGGACGCGCGCTACGGCGTGATCGAGGTGGACGAGAAGTACCTGGCGGGTGTGGCCCGCGACACCTCGCCCAAGGCCATAGCGCTGCTGAACCTCTCGCGCGACCAGCTGGACCGCGCCGCGGAGACCCGCATGCTGGCGGAGAAGTGGCGTGAGGGCCTGGCCGGCACCAAGGCCGTGGTGATCGCCAACGCGGACGACCCGCTGATCGTGTGGGCGGCGTCCTCGTCGCAGAACGTGGTGTGGGTCGCGGCCGGCCAGGAGTGGAAGGACGACGCCTGGTCGTGCCCCTCCTGCGGTGGTGTGATGCAGCGCCCGGGCGACGACTGGTTCTGCGGCGAGTGCGGCTTCCGCCGGCCGACGCCGAGCTGGGCGCTGTCGGGGGACTACGTCCTCGACCCCCACGGCTCCGCGTGGCCCATCCACCTCCAGCTGCCGGGCCGGGCCAACAAGGCCAACGCCACCACCTCGGCCGCCGTGGCCGCGACCTTCGGCGTGCCGCCGCAGGTGGCGCTGGAGCGGATGTACCAGGTGCAGGCGGTGGCCGGCCGGTACGACGTGGTGAACTACACCGGCCGTGAGGTGCGGCTGCTGCTGGCGAAGAACCCGGCCGGCTGGCTGGAGACGTTCTCGCTCATCGACGGCCCGCCGGCGCCGGTGATCCTCTCGGTGAACGCCCGCGGCGCGGACGGCACCGACACCTCCTGGCTGTGGGACGTGGACTACAGCCGGCTCGCCGGGCACCCGATCATGGTCATCGGCGACCGCAAGCTGGACCTGGCCGTGCGGCTGGAGGTCGCGGGCGTGGACTTCCGGGTCTGCGAGACGTTCGACGAGGCGGTGCAGATGGCCCCGCCCGGCAAGATCGAGGTCATCGCGAACTACACCGCCTTCCAGGACATCCGCCGCGTCGTCGGCAACTGACCCACGGGCAGCACTCAAAGGATTGTGAGCATGAGCCAGAACAGTCTGCGTGTGGTGTGGGTCTACCCCGACCTGCTCAGCACCTACGGCGACCAGGGCAACGTCCTGGTCCTGGAGCGCCGCGCCCACCAGCGCCGCCTGGACGTCCAGCGCGTGGACGTCCGCTCCGACCAGCAGATCCCCACCTCCGGTGACATCTACCTGATCGGCGGCGGCGAGGACCGGCCGCAGCGGCTGGCCGCCGAGCGGCTGCGCCGCGACGGCGGTCTCAACCGGGCCGTCGCCAACGGCGCGATCGTCTTCTCGGTCTGCGCCGGTTACCAGATCCTGGGCCACGAGTTCATCAACGACCTGGGCCGGCGCGAGCAGGGCCTGGGCCTGCTGGACGTCATCAGCACCCGGGGCGAGGGCGAGCGCTGCGTCGGCGACGTCCTCGCCGACATCGACCCCCAGCTGGGCCTGCCCCCGCTGACCGGGTTCGAGAACCACCAGGGCGTCACCCACCTGGGCCCGACGGCCCGCCCGTTCGCCCGGGTCCGGTTCGGCAACGGCAACGGCACCGGCGACGGCACCGAGGGCGCGTTCAACGAGACCGTCTTCGGTACCTACATGCACGGGCCGGTCATGGCCCGCAACCCGCACATCGCGGACATGCTGATCAAGCTGGCGCTGGACGTCAACGCCCTGCCGCCGGTCGACGACCGCTGGTACGAGGCGCTGCGCGCCGAGCGGATCGCCGCGGCGACACAGCCCGCATAGCGGACGGTCGTGATCCCCGCCGCCCGGACGGTTTAGGGTGGCGGGGATTCCCACCGGACGACGGGGTCCGGTCCTTCAGCGGCCCCGCGGGGCCCCGATCCAAAAGGTCCCCCTGTCATGCGCATCGGTGTGCTCACCTCCGGCGGCGACTGCCCCGGGCTCAACGCCGTCATCCGTTCCGTCGTCCACCGCGCGGTCGTCGACCACGGCGACGACGTCATCGGTTTCCACGACGGCTGGCGCGGTCTGCTGGAGGGCGACCACCGGCCGCTGGACCTGGAGTCCGTGGCCGGCATCCTCGCCACCGGCGGCACCGTCCTCGGCTCCTCCCGGGTGCGGCCCGAGGATCTGCGCGGTGGCGTGGAGCGCGCCCGCGAGCACGTGGCCGCGCTCGGCCTGGACGCCGTCATCCCCATCGGCGGCGAGGGCACCCTCAAGGCGGCCCGCCTCCTGTCGGACGCGGGGCTGCCGATCGTCGGCGTCCCCAAGACCATCGACAACGACATCGCCTCGACCGACGTCACCTTCGGCTTCGACACGGCCGTGGGCGTGGCCACGGAGGCCCTGGACCGGCTGAAGACGACCGCCGAGTCCCACCAGCGGGTGCTGATCGTGGAGGTGATGGGCCGCCACACGGGCTG